>NZ_JAQEXK010000025.1:0-5122 GCF_027693185.1 Butyricicoccus sp. OF27-2pH9A | reverse complement strand
AAACGAGCATACCAAAGGGAGCGATACGCCGCTGTGAGATTCAGGGGAGGAACGACACCGGGGAGAACTGGCGAACTGACACCGAAATGATACCGAAACACGACAATCTGATAGGGGGATAGTCTACCCTATCGCTGATACTTCGGGAGATTTTAAGCGGCTCTATGGCTGTAATTTTGCCGAAAATCGCCCCGAAACCATACACTAAAACGTGAGGAAGCGCAATATGCCGAGAATGAGCAAAAAGAGGAAGCATGAGCTTTCCTTTTACCTCAATGACCGGGGGCGTGTCACTTACAACGAATTATGCCGGAAATGCCAGCATGGGTGCAGGCAGAGCTTCCGGGCGGTTGTGGTTGACTGCCCCCATTATTTATCCAAACGAGCAAAGAAAAAGGAGGAACACACCGAATGAATTTTGAATTTATGACGATAGACACACCATTGCCGCCCTGTATGCCATTCCCCAGAGCGTTGACAGGATTTCCAGTCAGCAGCACCGCAAAGGTCATGTATTGCCGGATGCTGGACGCTATGCTATCCAAAGGGCAGGAGGACGAGAACGGAATCCTGTTTGTCTGCTTCCCTGTTACAGCCATTGCCGCAGTCTTGTCCCGCAGCCCCATGACGGTCAAGCGTTCTTTGAATGAACTGGAAATCGCCGGACTTATCATGCGGGTGCGTCAGGGCGTTGGAGAACCAAACAGGATTTATGTGCTGATACCGGGAAAGGAGGACGCTGCCCTTGCCTGATACCTCAAAACTGGAAAAGCTCAACCGTGAGCTGGAGAAAAGCGAAAAGAAACTGCGGAAAGCCATCAATGATGAAAAGGCGTTGCAGCACCAGTTGAAGCAGCTTACCCGAAAGGAACGGACGCACCGGCTCTGTATCCGTGGCGGTATGCTGGAAAGTTTTCTGCAAGAGCCGGAACGCCTGACAGACGATGATGTCATGCTGTTGTTGAAACTCATTTTTCACAGGCAGGACACGCAGGAACTATTGAAGAAACTGCTGGAACGGGAGAAGCCGGAAACCCCTTAGTTTACTAAGGGCGCAATTATACACCACCCAGAGGTTGGTGCATTGCGTTCTCCGAAGGCTCCTCGCCGGAGGGCTGTGATTTTCCGCAGTCATGGTCTGCTCCAAATCATACAGGGGACGCTACGCTTCCCCTGCGCTGGCTGTCGCCAGCTACCCTTTTGTGGACTTGCCGCCCGGAAACACCTTGCGCTGCAAGCTGTTCCCGTCCAGCAAGTTTTATCAGTCGAGCTATCCTTATCTACGGTAATTTAGTATAATAAGGTCAAAAAACAGAACGCTATCATTGTGCAACCGATATGCAACTGATAATTGCTTGATAGTTGGTGGTAGCAACACGGTAATTCAGATAGAATAAAGCCAACAAAGAAAGGAGGTCATCCAAATGTTAGTAAACATCATTATGATTGTAGTCGGAATAGTTTTCTCATGTATCTTTGTCGGCTTGCTTATCCTTGTTATTCGTGCATTGCTTAAATATATCCGTACAGAGAAATGAAGCCAACAGCAACATTAGGAGGTGGTCAAATGAAAGTAACCGTATTTATGATAATCGTTGGAATAATTTTCTTATGTATCTTTGTTGGTTTGCTTACCCTTATTGTTCGTGCATTACTCAAATATATCCATTCAAAAGATGTACGGCAGGAAAAATCCGTAGTGAGGAAATCGTTGGGTGAAGCACTCAAAGTACACAGAACACAGTGCAAAATGACGCAGGAATTTGTTGCTGAAACGATTGGTGTTAGCAGGCAGGCTGTTTCAAAATGGGAAAATGGAACATCCGACCCTTCCACATCAAATCTTTTTGCACTTGCAAAACTTTACGGTATTTCTGTTGAAGAATTACTAAAAGAAGTTGAATAATCTTCATGCAGATATTTTATTTCATCATCGGGCCACCCTGACCCGAACTTTCAAAACTGAATACCAGCCGCCCACCGGCGGCACCACCGAGCAGGAAATCTGAAAAGGTCTCCTGCTTTTTTTCTGCCCCAAATGAGGTGGTAAAACGCCACCCCATCCACCAATTACCGAAAGGAGGGACACGAAATGCCCTGTCCACACAACGAAATCTCGATTGTGCAGCGAAGCCAACAGCAGTCTGCGGTTGCCGCCGCTGCCTACCAGAGCGGCGAAAAGCTGTTCTGTGGATACGATCAGGAAGTGAAGCACTACCCGGAAAAGCGTGGTATCGTCCACAATGAAATCTTGCTTCCGGCAAATGCCCCACGGTCGTATGCAGACCGCAATACTTTATGGAACGCCGCCGAAGCGGTGGAGAAGCAATGGAATTCCCAGCTTGCAAGGCGGTGGGTGCTTACCATCCCCAGAGAGATACCGCCCGACCAGTACGCCGCCCTTGTCCGGGATTTCTGCAATCAGCAGTTTGTTTCCAAAGGAATGTGCGTGGATTTTGCCATCCATGACAAAGGGGACGGAAACCCTCACGCTCATGTCATGCTGACTATGCGGGCAATGGATGAACATGGGAAATGGCTTCCCAAGAGCCGCAAGGTTTATGACCTTGACGAGAACGGGGAACGGATAAAACTTCCGTCCGGCAGATGGAAAAGTCACAAGGAAGATACGGTTGACTGGAACGACCGCAAGTATTGTGAAATCTGGCGGCATGAATGGGAGATCATCCAGAACCGCTATCTGGAAGCCAACAACCGCCCGGAGCGGGTGGATCTCCGTTCTTATGAAAGACAGGGGCTTGATATTATCCCTACCGTCCATGAGGGTGCTGCTGTCCGGCAGATGGAAAAGCGAGGGATTCAGACCAACATCGGAAATCTGAACCGGGAAATCAAAGCCGCCAACAGCCTGATGAAGTCTATCCGGCAGCTTATTAAAAATCTCAAAGGCTGGATTATCGAGCTTAGTGAAAAACGAAAAGAACTGCTTGCGGAAAAAGCTGCGGAGGAAGCGGTATTTCTTCCCAATCTGTTGATGAAGTACATGGAGGTACGAAAGGCAGAACGGAGCGACTGGACACGGGCGGGACAAAACCGTGGAACTTCCAAAGACTTAAAGGCAGTCAGCGAAGCCCTGTCCTATCTTCAGAGAAAGGGACTTTCCACCGTGGAGGATTTGGAAAACTTTATAGAAACGTCCGGGAAATCTGCCGCCGACTACCGAAAGCAGATGAAGCCAAAGGAAACCCGCAGCAACGTGATTGACGCTATCCTTGCCGCCCGGACGGACTGTAAGGAATGTAAGCCCGTTTATGAGAAATACCAGAAGATATTTTTCAAGAAAACTAAGGAAAAATTCAAGCTGGAACACCCGGAGGTTGCCCGGTTTGAGAAAGCCAGTGCCTACCTTGCCAAGCACCCGGATGATAAGGACAGCACGAAAAAGGAGCTTTTGCAGGAACAGGCGAAGCTTGTGGGCGAAATCGCAGACTTGAAAGTACCGTTGACCGAGGTGCAGGAAGATTTGAAGAAGCTGCGGGACATCCGCTACTGGGTACGGAAAGCCACACCCGGCACAGAGGAAAGCAAAGAGCCGCCCAAGAAGCAGCCCCTCAAAGAAGTCTTGCAGGATAAGGCTGACGAGAAGAAAGCACAGAAAAACGCCCCGGCGCAGACGAAACACAAACAACAGGATATGGAACTTTAACAGGCACTTGCCATTTTCAGATTGAGAATGATAAGTGCCTTTTCTTTTTTACAAGGAGGAATTGATTTGAATGTATTTGAAGCTGTGAAGCAGTCCGTTACGACAAGACAGGCTGCGGAGCATTACGGAATCCGGGTAAACAGAAACGGGATGGCTTGCTGCCCGTTCCACAACGATAAGACCCCCAGCATGAAGCTGGACAAGCGTTTCCACTGCTTCGGATGTGGTGCAGATGGGGATGTGATTGATTTTGTAGCTGCCCTGTACGGGCTGGGGAAAAAGGAAGCCGCCGCACAGTTGGCGAGTGACTTCGGGCTTGCCTATGAGGACTGGAAGCCACCGGGCAGGGCAAGGAAGCCCAAGCCCCGGCAGAAATCCCCGGAAGAACAGTTCCGGGAAGCAAAGGCACATTGCTTCCGTGTCCTTGCCGATTATCTACACCTCTTACGGGTATGGAAAACCGACTATGCCCCGCACTCCCCGGAGGAAGCGTTTCATCCCCGGTTCGTGGAAGCCTTGCAGAAGCAAGCCCATGTGGAATATCTGCTGGATGTGCTGCTGTTCGGGGAGACAGAGGAAAAAGCGGTTTTGATTATGGACTACGGAAAGGATGTGATACAGCTTGAACAGCGAATGGCAGAGCTTGCAGCCGCAGACGCAGCAAGAACTAAAAAACACCATGAACGCCATGCAGCCGCCCCAGAGCGTTGAGGAAGTAAAGGCAACTCTGGAAACCACCGAGAAAGGCGGCGTCCGCCAGAGCATACGGAACTGCCTGACCGTATTCCAGCGTGACCCTGTGCTTGCCGGGGCAATCGCCTACAACATCCTGACCGACCGCAAGGACATCATAAAGCCCATCGGTTTTCACAGAGAAAGCACAGCCCTGACCGATACGGACATGAAGTATCTGCTTCTCTATCTGGAGGAAACCTACGGGCTTACCAGTGAGAAAAAGATTGAAACCGCCATCGGGATTGTGGCGAATGAGAATAAGTACCACCCCATCCGGGATTTTCTGAACAGCCTTGCATGGGACGGGACTGAGCGCATCCGCTTCTGTCTGCGGCACTTTCTGGGAGCTGATGTGGACGATTACACCTATGAAGCCTTGAAGCTGTTCATGCTGGGGGCGATTACAAGGGCATTTAAGCCCGGAAGCAAGTTTGAAATCATGCTGTGTCTGGTAGGCGGTCAGGGGGCTGGCAAATCCACCTTCTTCCGGCTGCTGGCAGTCCGGGACGAGTGGTTTTCCGATGATTTGCGGAAGCTGGACGATGATAACGTGTACCGCAAGCTGCAAGGTCACTGGATAATTGAAATGTCGGAAATGATGGCAACCGCCAATGCCAAGAGCATTGAGGAAATCAAGTCCTTTCTAAGCCGCCAGAAAGAGGTTTACAAAATTCCCTATGAAACTCACCCGGCAGACCGCCCCCGTCAGTGCGTGTTTGG
>NZ_JAQEXK010000024.1:0-16875 GCF_027693185.1 Butyricicoccus sp. OF27-2pH9A | reverse complement strand
AGAGACAGCTTTAATAGAATACCAAATCCGACAGCGAATGTCAAGCACTTTTTTCAAACTATTGTGATTTTTCTAAAAACGTGATAAGATAATTGCACGATACTATAATAAAGCCGAACACCCGATCGAACAGTTCACCGGCGTGTACGTTGTCAGGCAGCGGCCTGACGATGCGGCGCGGTACGACGACAATTTACCGCCAACGCAGAACTGCCTGACCATGATTTCCGCCGCTGCACAGGGCTGGTCGTATTTCGACTTTCTGCGCAAAATACCGGAAAGCCGCCGGCAATTATATCTACTACTATATGTAAGGAGCAGACCATGACCGCACAGGACATTCTCAAACAATATTTCGGCTACGATTCGTTCCGCCTGGGACAGGACGAGCTGGTTCGCGCCATCCTTTCCGGCCGGGATACACTCGGCATTATGCCGACCGGTGCGGGAAAATCCATCTGTTACCAAGTGCCTGCTATGCTGTTCCCCGGTCTGACGCTGGTCATTTCCCCGCTCATTTCGCTGATGAAGGATCAGGTCGGTGCGCTTGTGGAAGCAGGCGTTCCTGCCGCGTGCATCAACAGTGCGATGAGTGCGGAGGAATTCCGCGACGCGCTGTACTTCGCCGGACGAGGGCAATACAAGCTGCTGTATGTTGCGCCAGAACGCCTGACCGCTCCCTCGTTTCTCGAATTTGCCAAGCGCGTACCGATTTCGATGATCACAGTCGATGAAGCGCACTGTATCTCTCAATGGGGACAGGATTTTCGTCCAAGCTACCTCAAAATCCTCGACTTTCTCGCCGAACTGCCTGAGCGGCCGCTCGTTTCCGCGTTTACGGCAACCGCAACGGCTGAGGTGCGTGACGACATTGTACAGGCACTCGGTCTGCACGAACCATTCATCAAAACCACCGGTTTTGACCGTCCGAATCTGTATTTTGCTGTCGAACAACCGACCTCCAAGGGCATGAAGCTGCTGCAGCTGCTGAATGAGCGTAAGGATAAAAGCGGCATCGTCTACTGCTCCACCCGCAAAAACGTGGAGGAAATCTGCGATCTGCTGCTCAGCCGCGGTCTGCCCGCCACCCGCTATCACGCGGGCCTCGATCCTGACGAGCGCCGCGAGAATCAAGACGATTTTCTGTACGACCGCAAGACCATTATGGTTGCTACCAACGCATTCGGCATGGGTATTGACAAGTCCAACGTATCGTTCGTTATCCACTATAATATGCCGAAAAATATGGAAAGCTACTATCAGGAAGCCGGCCGTGCCGGTCGAGACGGTCAGCCTGCCGACTGTATTCTATTATATAGCGGACAAGATGTGCGTATGGCCGAGTTTCTGATTGAGCGCAGCCACGAAGCCGAGGACGAAACCATTGACGAAGCCACCCGTCAGCAGCTCATCGCGCGCGACCGCGAACGCCTGCGGCAGATGACGTTCTACTGCACCACGACCGAGTGCCTGCGGCATTACATTCTGCGCTATTTCGGTGAAAATTCGCCGATATCGTGCGGACACTGCAGCAGCTGCGACACCAATTTCGAGGAAGTGGACGCAACCATGGACGCGCGAAAAATCCTCTCGTGCGTGTACCGACTGGATGAACGCGGCCGTGCGTTCGGCAAAACCGTTGTTTCGGCCATTCTGACCGGCAGTAAGAACGAAAAAATCACGCAGTTCCATCTAGATACACTTTCCACCTATAATATCATGCCGGACAGCACCGCCGTGTATGTCCGGCGGCTGATCGACATGCTGCTCGAGCGCGGACACCTCATCGCCGACCCGGACCGCATGAACGTGCTCGCGCTCACCCGCACCGGTAACGCGCTCATGCGCGGACGCGGTGAATTCCGCGTCAAACTGCCCAAGGAGAAAAAGCCGGCAGCAGCCAAACAGTATGCGGCTCTTGCGGAAGATGTGGATGAAAAGCTGTTCGATGCGCTCCGCGATGTACGAACCCGCCTTGCAGCACGCGCAGGCGTGCCGCCGTACGTTATCTTTTCCAACGCAACACTCGCTGATATGGCCGCAAAACAGCCATCGAGCGAGTTCGATCTGCTGTCCGTCCGCGGCGTAGGCGACGCAAAGGCAAGACGATACGGCAAGGAGTTTCTGGCAGCGATTCAGAAATACCGGGATGAAAACCTCGGGAAATAAAGCAAATTGAGAATTAAAAATGGAGAATTACGCGACGGTATCACCAGTATCAAAGAATGAATAATACACGTTAGAAGTAAAAATCCTCTGCCGTTCCCCTATTTCGGAGCGGTCGCCGCTCTCTGATCTGCGTCAGACTAAGAAATAAAGGAAACGGGATTCACAAGGGTGGAACCCTTGGTGTCCCCCCTTGTGCCCGCCGCCGCAGGTGCGGCGGGTCTCTCAGCCAAAGATCAGAACTCATTCTCAATCCGTCAGCAACCCGCTGAAAATAAGTAAAGCCGACAGGCACACCCATCGGCTCAGAAAAAAATATCAGCCGTTCTGCTGATCGTTTTTCTGATTCTGCTGCTGATTCTGCTGCTGATTCTGCTGACCCTGCTGGTTCCGGTTCTTGTTCTGCTTGCTCATTTGGCTCACCTCGTTTCGTTTGCAATGCTATTCTGCACCGCAAACGCGAAAAATATACTCGCAGGACTTGCAGAATAGCGAAAAACCTGTTAAAATTGTTCTGCGTGTTATACAGTTAATATTTTAGATGATATAAAAGAAAGAAGGACACTCACCATGTCGGGACATTCCAAGTGGAATAACATCGCAAAGCGCAAGGGCGCAAACGATGCAAAAAAAGCAAAGATTTTCACCAAAATCGGCCGTGAAATGGCAATCGCAATCAAGGAAGGCGGCTCCGCTAATCCGGATTTCAATGCTCGCCTGCGCGACTGCATTGCAAAGGCCAAGGCCAACAATATGCCGAACGATAACATCAAGCGCACGCTCGATAAGTACTCCGGTGCAAACGGTCAGGTCGATTACGAGGCAAACAACTATGAAGGCTACGGCGTAGGCGGCGTTGCAGTCGTTGTTGAGACCCTGACAGATAACAAGAACCGCACCGTTGCGGACGTTCGTCACCTGTTCGACAAGTACGGCGCAGGTCTGGGCGCTTCCGGCTGCGTATCCTGGCAGTTCGATAAGAAGGGCGTTATCATTATGGAGAGCGAAGGTCTGGACGAGGACGCTGTTATGATGCAGGCGCTCGATGCAGGCGCTGAGGATTTCCTCGTTGAGGAAGGCGTTTTCGAAATCTACACCGCTCCGGATGATTTCTCCACCGTTCGTGAAGCACTCGAGAAGGAAGGCTACACCTTCGCACAGGCCGAGCTGCAGATGGTTCCGCAGAACTACATCACCCTTGAGAAGGAAGAGGATATGGCGCAGATGCGTAAGCTGCTCGACAACCTCGAGGATAACGACGATGTGCAGGCAGTTTGGCACAACTGGGAGAATGAGGATGATTACGAGGGCTAATGCCCCGGTCAAAACCGCATAAAAAAGCACCGCATACCGAGGTATGCGGTGCTTTCTTCACTTTCTCACGAACTTTACCGCGCTCATTGCAGCCTCGGCGCCGTCTGCGACGGCCTTTGCCACCTGCAGCAGACCGCCGGTGCAGTCACCCGCCGCAAACAGGCCGGGCACAGCCGTCGAGCCGTCGGCGTTCGCCTTGATGCGCGTGCCGTCCAGCTGCGCGCCCAGCTTGCGGGCAAAATCGCCGCTGCCGGCCGTACCGTAGGCGACGAACACACCGGAAACGTGCAGAGGTTCTCCCTCGGCAAACGCCACGCGCGACACCAGCTCATCGCCTTCGACCGCGCTTACCTTGCGCGTTTCCACGCGCAGACCGTCCGGCAAATCCGCCGGAGCCTCGCTGCCGTTCGTCAGCAGCGTAACGGACTGTGCCACCGGCAGCAGCACCCGCGCTTCCTCGAGCGCATACTCACCCTGACCGAGCACGGCAACGTCCTTACCGCGATAGAAAAACGCATCGCAGATCGCACAGTAACTGACGCCGCGGCCCTCAAATGCAGCTACGCCCTCGATTTTCGGCACCGCACGCGGCGAACCGGTTGCCAGAATGACCGCATCCGCGTCAAACACGCCGTCCGCAGTCTTAACCGTAAAGCCTTGCGCCGCATACTCAATACCGGTCACCTCGGTCTGCCGCAAAACTGCGCCCAGACGTTCGGCCTGCTTCTGTCCGCGCTCGAGCAGCTCTGCACCGGAAACCAGCTCAATAAAGCCGAAATAATTCTCGATCTTGTCCGTTTTGGCCAGCGCACCGCCGTCCTTATACAGAACGGTTGCCTGCATGCCGGCGCGTACCGCGTAAATCGCAGCACTCAGTCCCGCCGGTCCACCGCCAATGATAACAATGTTGGGCATTCTTTTGTCCTTTCCAAATTGAAAATTGAGAATGGAAAATGACGGATACACGCAATGCGCGATAACTTAATTCTCAATTATTCATTTTCAATTCTCCATTATTTTGCGGTTTCCTCGTCAAACCACTGCTGATACGCCTTCTGCAGCTTATCGAGCAGTGCAGGATCCTTGCCGCCGAGCGGCTTGCCGTCCAGCTCGCATGCGCTGACGCAGTGCGTGCCGGTGGACAGGATCATCACCTCATCCGCGTTTTTCAGCTCATCCACAGTGAACGGCGCGATGCGGGTCGGCACACCGAGCTTGTCGCACAGCGTAAGAAAATGCTTGCGCGTAATACTCGGCAGAATAAGATTATCCGCCGGAGGCGTACAGAACACGCCATCCTTGAGAATCGCCAGACCGGAATGTGCGCCCTCAGTCACGCGGTCGCCGCGGTGGAAAACGACCTCGTCACAGCCCGCCTCAACAGCCTGCTGCATTGCCATGCAGTTCGGAATAAGGTTGAGCGTTTTGATGTTGCAATGCAGAAAACGTGTGTCCTCGACCGAAATCAGCTTGTACGGATGATCCTGGCGGTCCAGTCCGCACGGCTCGGAAAATGCCATCAGGCTGGCCTTGCCGCCCTTGGGGAACGCGTGCATGCGGTGTGCCACTGCACGCGTGGACTGCCAGTACAGCATATGCGGCGCATCCGAATCCAACTGAGACACCAGCTCGTTCAGCGTTTTTGTCAGCTCGTCACGCTGCATCGGCGGCTCAATGCGGAGCAGCTTCAGACTGTTGTAAAAGCGGTCCAGATGATCCTCAAGCTCGAAGATTTTCTTGTTGTTGACCATCGCCGCATCGTAAACGCCGTCGCCGAAGTAAAAACCGCGATCGGTGATAGGCGCCTGCACCTCGTCAATGCGGCCGATTTTTCCGTTATAGTATGCAATATCCTTCATGGGAATATGCCTCCTTTGATCAAAATTCCGGGTTAATCTAATCTCAGTATAACGGTTTTCGACAGGGTTTGCAAGTAGGCCGGAAACGCGGTATAATAATTAAGCCGGCAGGTTGCTGACAGGCGCTATCCGATACCGCAACCGCATGTTGCTTGTCCGTAAAAAGATCCTATGATACACTTACCTCACGGAGGTGTTCGATTATGAATACAAAGGATATTTTATATCATCTCAGAACCGAAAAAGGTCTCTCACAGGACGAACTGGCTGCAAAAATTTTTGTCACCCGACAGGCGGTATCCCGCTGGGAAACGGGCGAAACCACGCCGAATGTCGAAACGCTCAAGCTGCTTTCCGCGTTCTTTAACGTGTCGATCAATACGCTTCTCGGCTCTCCGCGGCAGCTGATCTGCCAATGCTGCGGCATGCCGCTTGAAGATTCCATCACCAGTAAAGAGCCGGACGGCTCCTTTAACGAGGATTACTGCATGTGGTGCTATGCCGACGGAACCTTCAAATACACCACGAAAGAGCAGCTGATCGACTTTTGCGTAACGCATATGGCAACCGAAAGTTGGCCTGCAGAGCAGGTTCGCGCCCATATGGAAGCCATTGTGCCGACCCTCAAGCACTGGAGGAAATAAAGGAGAACGCTATGCCGTTTGACTTCAAAAAAGAGTATAGAGAACTCTACATGCCGAAAAGCAAGCCGCAGCTTGTCGAAGTGCCACCAATGAACTACATTGCCGTGCGCGGCACTGGCGACCCGAACGAGGACGGCGGTGCATATCAGCAGGCCATCAGCGTACTGTATGCCGTGGCCTACACGCTGAAAATGAGCTATAAGACCGATTATAAAATCGCAGGCTTCTTTGAATATGTTGTTCCGCCGCTGGAAGGTTTCTGGCGACAGGATAATGTGGACGGTGTAAATTATTCAGATAAATCCGGTTTCCACTGGATTTCCGTCATTCGTCTGCCGGATTTTGTGACCAAGACGGATTTTGACTGGGCCGTACAGACGGCAGCAAAAAAGAAACAGCTGGATTGCTCCTCAGCCGAGTTTTTGACGATTGAGGAAGGTCTGTGCGTGCAGATCATGCACGTTGGCTCCTATGATGACGAGCCTGCGTCTGTTGCGGTGATGGACGAGTATCTCGCGCAGAACGGCTATGCAAACGACCTCACCGCCGAGCGGCTGCACCACGAGATTTATATCTCCGACCCGCGCAAAACCGCGCCGGAGAAACGCAAAACCGTCATTCGCCACCCGATCAAAAAGGCGTAAAATAACAAGAATACTTTTCAGAAAGGTTTGATTTTTTGTCCGGAACGCTTCTTCATATCTGCTGTGCGCCCTGCTCCATTGCGTGCATCGACACGCTGCGGCAGGAGGGCATCGAGCCGGTAGGTTTTTGGTACAATCCCAACATTCACCCGATGAAAGAGTACAAAATGCGCAAGAATACACTCGTTGAGTATGCAAAAAGCATTGATCTCAAGCTGGAGATCGAGAACGAGTACGGTCTGCGAAAGTTCATCGAAGCTGTCTATCCCAACTGGGATAACCGCTGTGCGACCTGCTATGCGCTCCGCTTTGAGGAAACCGCGCGCTACGCCGCCGAGCACGGCTACGACCGGTTTACCTCTACCCTGTTTGTCAGCCCGTACCAGAATCATGAGCTGATGCGTCAGATCTGCGAGCAAATGGCCGAAAAATACGGTGTCGAGTATCTGCACCGCGACTTTTCGCCGCGCTTCCGCGAGGGACAGGATAAGGCGCGTGAGCTTGGCCTGTACATGCAGAATTACTGCGGCTGTGTTTTCTCCGAGGAGGACCGCTACCGCAAGCGCAAAAAGAAGAAAAAGCCGGACGCCGTGCAGGCGTAAGACGGAAATCGGGGTGTTTCGGCACAATTCGACCGAAATACCCCGCAATAACCGCTTTACAAACGCACGAAAGACTGGTATACTATATCATGTACTCGCGCCCGTAGCTCAGCTGGATAGAGCGTTGGACTCCGACTCCAAAGGCCATGCGTTCGAATCGCACCGGGCGTACCATGTTAAACCGCTTGTTTCGTTGAAATGAGCGGTTTTTTGTTATTTTTCGCCGTTTTCACAATTTCATAAAATCCGATTGGTGTTCATTTGGTGTTTATCGATCAAAAAACAAGGGCGTTCCCGCTTGAATGGGTGCGCCCTTTTGCTGTGTTTATGCCTGCCGCTTGACGGGGTGAAGAATGTCCTGCAAGACTTCGGCAGCTGCCTCATCAGCGGACTTTATCGCGTGCGCGTAAATCTTGCTAGTGGTGGTCGTGTTCGCGTGTCCCAGACGCGCCGCAACGGTGGTGAGGTTCGTACCGGCGGCAATCAACAGGGTTGCGTTTGTGTGCCGCAGAGAATGAATGTGAACAGGCGGCAAACCGTTCTTCGTGACGAACCTGTGAAACCATGCGGTGATTACATCCGGTCGAATAGGCGCGCCGTTCCATGCTGTAAACAGACGGTCGGTATCCTGCCACTGGTCACCCATTTTGAGCCGCTGTCTTGCCTGCTCTGCCCGCCAGACACGCAGTATGGTAATTACATCGTCTGACACCTTCATGCAGCGTTCACTTGTTTCATTCTTTGTTTCGTCCTCGAACACGCCCTTGCCCGACAGATACAGGGACGAACGCCGCACGAAAATCACCGCGTTATCAAAGTCAATGTCTTTCCACTCCAAGCCGCACAGTTCGCCGCGCCGCATACCGGTAAACAGCAGCAGCTTTACAATCGTCTGGTGCTGTAAGCTTTCCTTTTCTAAGGCTGCAAGCAGCTGCGCCGCCTGTTCTTCGTCCAGATAGACCGCCTCTTTCCGCTTATTCTTCGGCAGAACAACGCGGCTGCATGGATTGGAGAAGATCAGCTGCCACTTGACCGCAGTGGACAGCATGGAGGAAATCAGCCGGTGATGGTGCAGAACCGTACTCACTGCCAGCGTGTCCTTTTCTCCGGCAGGCTGAAACACCTTATCAAGCGGGAGCTGCAAAGCCGTTGTGATCTTGTGCGCACTGGCAGCATTGATATTCGCGCCGCGCGTCACGCTGTCCAGCACATACACCGATACACCCGCCTGTTCCGCAAACGCCCGCTTGGTCATGCCGCGCTTTTTCAGCAGTGCCTTGAAATCAACCGCGCTGCAATAGCGCGTATCCTCACGCACGCCGCTTTCACTGAGATTATTGTAAAACTCCATCAGGTGATGCGGCTGTAGCTTGTCAAGGCGGATATGGCCGATTGCGGCATTGATGCGCGGCATGAGCAGGCGATACCGCGCAACCGTCGTCGGGCGCAGCTGCTTTTCCGCGTACTCCGCGAACCATTTTTCTGCAAACTCTGCAAACTTGATATTGCCGTCCAGAACCTGCCCGTTGCGGCATTTTTCCTCGAAAAGCACCGCTTGCCGGTCGAGTTCCTTCTTGATTTGCCGCTGGGTCATGCCGGGTTCGGGCTTCCATGTCAGATGGCGGCGTATCTGCTTGCCGGAAAGGTCGTACCCGCAGGAAACGGTGATCTTGTAGGTGTCGCCGCGTTTTTTAATAGTAGCCATATTATTTCTCCTTTCTCCGATATGCTAAAACTTCTTCAATGATATCTATTCGGTTACGCTCTTTCTGTGCTTCAATCGCAGCCTCTGCTTTCAATTCTTCTTCTCGTTGCACCAATTCATCAATATCTTCGTCCGTGAGATTTGCCCAATATTCTTTATATTCTTCGTCATCTTCTGTTGGATCGTTGTTCATCCATTCAATTTCTTCATCGCTCGGTCTATATGTTACGATATTGCATTCTCTCTCATCCACCACACTCGCTACATACTCGAGAAGCAATTGTTCCATTAACTGCGACCGCTCCTTTAGTGCTGCGATTGCAGTTTCCTTCCATTCTGGCAATCGAGTCATAATCGCAACCAACTTTTTATCCGCATATACGTTACTCAAACCATAGCTAGGTACTACTTTATATCGGCTATTTAATCGTTCATATTCTAAAAAAGCGCATAAATATTGCGTTATTGCCGGTAAAATGACCTTATCGGTAATGATTCGATCATATGAAAAATGGCGAAACGGATTTTCCTTTGCTTGTCTTAGAACCTCGATTGCCTCGTCTGACAACCCTAATGCCATGCTAATATCGCGATTATCTGTACTCTGAGCGTCCGATAACCCGATCAGATAGTCAGCAGAAACACCACATTTCTCGGCTATTTGTTTGAGGTGATCTGCCTTGGGTAAGCGCGTCCCTGCCAAATAACCGCCCATTGTAGCACGTGCAACACCAACTTTGCGTGCAAAACGATCAATGGTTAAGTCACCTTTTACCGCATTGAGCCTTTCCTGAAAAATGGGGAGCTCTTTCTTTCTGTCTTCGTTTTTAGTCATTTCGTTACTCCTAACAATTATTTGTAATACGTTGAATAAACTATCATTTATGTGCTGTACATTGCTTATATCCGCTGATATAATACTATCATAAGCTACAGATGATGTCAAATGTTATTGTATAGGCCTATCCGTTTGATTAAAACTGTAGATAAATATAGAAAGAGGTAATCGTAATGAAATCCGTAAGAATGAGATATATCACCCAAGCAGTCACCGAGCTCCACCAGCTCGATCCGAACACCCCCGTCAACGCCCGGCTGATCAAGCGCCTTGTCAATCAGGGAATCATCCCGTCCGTCCCCGTAGGTAACGGTAACCGCCGCCTCATCAATTTCGACGCTCTCCTTGATTACTTGGAGAACCCGCCCACCGAAGAACCAGAATCCACCCACGGCATTCGTCGTATTCAGCCGCAAAGGAGATGAACAGCAATGGATAACAAATATATTTCCATCCCGTCGAAAGTATATCTCGATCGCAACTTGCCTCCGCGCACTGTACTCTTGTATGGTTTTATCGCAGACCTACAGAAAGATGGTTCTTGCTGGGCTAACAACCATTTCTTTTCGGAGCGCTTAGGCGTTTCGAAAGATTGCATTTCCCGGAGCATCTCACAGTTGATCAAGCACGGTTATGTTTGTGTTTCATGCGATCCGAATAACGGGCGGCGGCGAATTTCTTCCTTGGTGCCCCTTGATAATAATGTCATGGATAACAAGGAAAACAACAAGCCCCCTTGTTCAAAAAGCCAACACCCCCTCGGCGAAAAGACCAACCATAGAAACATAAAAGAGAATAATAAAAAGAATAAGGATGCTATGAGTAACGACTTCCAGACGCCATCGCTCGATGACATCAAGGCTTACTTCGTTGAGCGTAAAAGTGTTGTTGACGCCGAAGAGTTCTTCCTCCACTACGCTGCTCGCGGCTGGATGATGGGAAAGCAGCCTATGCGGAACTGGCAGGCCGCTTTACAAAGTTGGGAACGCAAAAACAAGCCCAAGATGGCGGCACATGAGCAAGCGCCAGCTCCTGTACAATCCGCAGGAAAGCATATAGAATACGCTATAGACGCTGACGGAAAGAAGGTTATGACTTATGTCGAATGATAACATCTTACAGGCCGAGAACGCCATCATCGGTGCGGCACTTGTAACCCCGGAATTGTGGCACGCTATTCTGGGCGAATTAAGCGAAAGCGATCTTGTTGTTAATAATGCTGCTCGGCAAATTATGCACGCTGCCCGGATGATCACTGCCGATGGCGATGTACCCGATGCCACCACTATTGCAGATTGCGTAGTGTGCGTTGGTATCGACAGGAAACTACTTATGGACTATATGGATATCGCGTGCGTACCAAGCGCACTCCATCAGAACATCGCCATTGTTAAGCGCAGCACGAACCTGCGGACGTTGTTCCAGTTGGGTGATTCAATTACCAAACGCGCCCGGCAAGGTGATGAACCTAATGCCATCATTGGTGATGCAGCCAAGCAGCTTGATGACCTCGTTCGCAATGGACATTGCGAATTGCTTGATAGTACGCACGCCTCTATTGCTTTTTATGATTTCCGTGCTGCTGGCAGAACGCTCTTTGTCCCCACGGGTTTGCCTACCATAGATGAAACCTTAGGAGGCGGAATGCTGAACAGTGGTCTTTACATCATGGCCGCTCGCCCTGGCTGTGGCAAAACGGCGCTTGCTTTACAAATTGCAGATACCGTAGCGGCCCATACGGGTGCGGTTCTGTTTGTCACACTCGAAATGGATTCTGTACAGCTTACCGCACGTCGTATCGCTCGTATAACTGGCATACCGGCAAACAGACTCCTGATGCACACCCTCGCCGCAGAAGAAGAAGTCGCTGTTGCTTTGGCTCATAAGCAGTTGGCACACGAGCCGTTATATATGAATGGTCGGGAACACTGTTCGATCAACGATATTAGAGTGTTGGCGCATCAGGTAAAGGATTTGCGGCTCGTAGTAATCGACTACCTCGGCTTACTGAAACCCACCCGACACTATAACAGTCGTTACGAAGAAGTTACCGCTATTTCCGGGGAACTCAAGGCTCTGGCTCGTTCGCTCGGCGTTCCCGTTCTGTGTCTGGCGCAGCTCAACCGTGCAAATGAAATGCGCCCGGACAAACGTCCTTGCTTGGCTGATTTACGCGATTCGGGTGCAATCGAACAGGATGCGGATGGAGTCTTTCTCCTGCATCGAGAGGACATGCACCGACTAAAACTGGCAGGAGAAGAACGATTGGTAGAGGTCGAATGTACTTTGGCAAAGCATCGTCATGGAGCTACTGGAGCGGTTAATCTGGGGTTTGACTTACAGACTGGAGATTTCCAAGAAATTCGAGGTGTTGCCAATGTGTCTTGATGAGATCACGGCCATCATCGCCAGCATCGAGCCTGCAGAGGATGAAACCGACCGGCTCAGGCAATACGCTGCTGTGCTGAACGAGATTTCCCCGCCTCCGGAGCTTGCCGACAAGACTGCCCGGCTGCTGGCTGAACGGCTGAATATCTGACTTACCTATTCCAAGAGTCCCCGTCTTGGGGACTCTCCTTTTTCTCCTTCCATTCGTATAAGGGGGATAGAAAAAGAGCTTGTACCGCATCAATTATGCAGCCAAGCTCATTGGTTAACTCTTCCAAATCCATATTTTTATTTTACATCTATCCATTGTTCTCGTCAATATAATAGGAACAAATGTTCCTTTTTGTTTTAAAAAAAACCTCTTGTAGCACTAAATGGTTTTAAGCTATTTAGTAGTACAAGAGGCTTCTCATTACTTTTGAATATCTGATTGACGCCCTCCCCCCTTATGGAATGGGATTCGCGCTCTCCACAATTTCTGATGGCTTATGGACTTCCGTCACTGAAGTGCCGGATTCACACGTATAAAGCGTGGTATGCCAGAAACATAGCATACATCTTGCGATATATGTCGAGAAATCTGGGTTCAAGATTATCCTTTGTCGAGAGAAATACTTGGATGCACATCCTCTCAATGAGAATTTCACCAACCTCATACACCGAGGCACAGAAGGTTGGCAGTGCCAAGGCGCCATCGACGCCTTGTATTTATAATATCATATTTTATTCCTTTTGGCAGTAAGTCAGACTGATTGGTCGGACATATGTCCTTCCAATCAATCCGTAAGATTTCCATAGCATAGGCACATCTAACCGGTGCCGGAGGCTTGAAACACCGTCTGGGCGAATAATGTGTCACGGCTCGGCGCAAGTCGTGTAACGATTTCTCGTTATTGAGTATAACTTCTGCGTCTCAACTCAAGCCGAACCGATGTTGGCTTACTCTCTCTAACATCGCTTCCGTTAATTTTTGCTCCGCTAATTTCATAAACGTTTCCGTTTATGGCTGTTTGCATACCAGTGTTTTCAGTAATTGCTCCCTTGATCCGAAATACCCATTCTCCATTCATTGTTCGTTCATAGAAACTCTTAGGCATTTTTAAATCAAATGACCCAGACGGGGAATCGATATACAGCATTAACGCATGGGCAAGTTTTTCCCCTTTGGTAATGCTTGTATCAGCTACAACAACCTCGACCGGGAAACCCGACAAATCTTTTTCCTTCGTCTGCGTGCAATACGTGTGATAATGGATCGTTTTAGTAACGATTTCTTCGTTGCAACTATCTAAGTAATTTTGATAGTCCTTTGTGTATCTTCCATACGAAGGAAAATAATAATATGTCGGGTCACTGGCACTTCCACAGTTAGCGCTGATAATCCCGGGATCACCCTCTTGACGAAGATCTCCCGCAATATACTGCTCCCTCTCATCCTTCGACGGAGTAGACGGCGTAGACGGAGTCGTGGGCTTCGTCGTAGACGGCTGCTCCGGCGTAGTCGGCTCAGTCGGCGTCGGATTTACCGGAGTCGTCGCGTCCTCTTCCTTGCCGTAACCCACGGTCGTCAGGATATCTACGCGCTTGGTCGCATTGTCGTACTTAACGCCGATATCCATATCCTTACACAAATCGCGCAGCTTATAGTAGTTGTTGTCGGCAATGGTATAGCCTGTGTAGTTCACCTTCGCGCCATCCTTATATACTACCGCAGTAGACTCCTTGGCAGTCTTTGTGGTCGCCGAAGGGAGCGCGAGCTCGCCACCGACAACGGTGTAAGCCTTGTTGGTGGTGAGGTCGATACGCTTTGCAGCCTGATTCCAGCTTACTTCAAACTGTTTGGCGCTGCCGTTTACCATAGCTGCGATGTCACGCAGCTTGAAATAGTTGTTGCTGTTGATCATGTAAGCCGCACCGTTGACCTTGGTGCCATCCACATAAATGGCATTGCCGGTCGGTGTAGCTGTCGCGGTATTGGCTGCACCTGCACACGCCATCATCAGCGCGGACAAACCTGCCGCAATGGCTATTGTTCTTTTCTTGCTCATTGTTTTTCCTCCCTTTGGAAATCTTTGAGTCCATTATAAGCCTTCGTGCAAGACGTGTCAATTTATGTTAAGATGCTGTGCTAATAATTGATTTGAAAGTGCATTTTCAAAAAATAATTTTTTGGCGCAACTTTGCTGGTAGAATTTTTATTAAAAAAATAGCCAGCGTATTTTACGGTATGCTGGCTATAGAATGTATACAGATATTTACTTGTCGGTCTTCTTCGCCATCAACCTACGAATTTCCTCCGTATCAGTCAATGACACAATGGGTGTTGTCGGCTTCCATGTAGGATCGCGGTTAGATTTCTCAAACACATCAATAAATTTTTCTGTTTTTCAGAGATGTCAATGATGATACTCGTAAAAATACTCGATGTTGGCATTAATGATACCTTCTTATCATACTGTTGTCATTCCTTAAAAATCAACGTTTAAGCTGATTGTATGATACAAAAAAACATTTATGTATCCATTTCAAGCGAACGCTTGAGTAAATCATATATTACGATATGCTAACGCCAGAATAAATCTCTGAAGGAGATATTCATATGGCTACTTCATCCATCATAAAAGAATTTTACGCGAAAGATATGGAGGCATTTGAAAGATTAAGGAAAGAACTTGAGACCGAGCCTGTACGGAAGCAAGCGGTCGAATCTTCTTCGCTCAAAGAGGGGCGCGAAAAATTAGCTACCTTTAAATTTCGATAAAAGAAGAAAAAGCAGATGTAATTACAATTACATCTGCTTTTTAATACGATAGAAAGTTTTTGTTTAATTAGAAGCCATAGCTCTGACAACAATAAACATTTCCATCATTTGCAATAGCGAAACCAATACCCACTCTGGAATATTCCGTACTAAGCAAAGTGCGCCGATGACCGTCCGAATTCATAAATGCATTCATAGCGAGCGTAACCATTCCATAACCCTGTCCATATGCATAACCTGCGCCGGTAATATTTTCACTACCATCTAAGCGGTTAGAATTTATGCCTTTATCATTCGCAAATGCCTCAATTTCAGACCATGCAGAATGTCTAAAATCTGTTGTCAGATGCTCTGCCCAATACTGGGCAAACGCCATCAGATTGTCGTCAACTTCGAGTGCAGGTGCACCAACTTTTGCACGCTCCTCATTAACGCGCTCAACCATCTCCTGCTCCCACTGACGGAGAGTTGCTTCGGTAACCGTGGTCTGGCTGCCGTTGCTGATATTCGAGTTGTTGCCATTATTGGTGTTACCGCTGATGTTGTTATCATCCTTAACAGTTTCACCCATAGCCTTACGCAGCTCCTTGGACCAGAAAATGTTGACTGGCTTGTTGTCCATAGATACTGCTTCAACCGGAGCGCCGGTCATAGCTTCCAGAGCTGCAATGACATCAGCAGTGGTGGCATTCGTTTTGCCCGTGATAGTCGTGCCATACTTCTTCGCTACCTGCAGGTATTTGTCATGGTTCCAATTGCAATTAATCATCGCTTCATTGAAATCCGACATGGTCGAGTTCCATTTTGTGATGGCGGAACCCGTTGCAGGCGTGCTCGGAGTCGTTGGATTAGACGGCTGAGTTAGCTCGGAAGGCTTATCTGGCGTAATCGGAACATTCTCATCGTCAATATATACGCCATCCGGGTCGATGGTTACTTTCTTCGTTGCAAGATCGAATTCTACGCCGAAGTGCACTTCCTTCGCAATGTCGCGGAGCTTGACGTAGTTGTTTCCGCGAATCAGATAGGACTTAATCGCAACCTGCTCGCCATCAACCTTAAAGGTCTGGGGCGACAGCTTGGCGGTAGAACCCGTGAGCGCCATATCAACCATATTGGAAAGATCAGGTGTCGTTCTTTCCGTCGAGATCAGCACAGAGCGAGTCGTTTCATCCCAATCTACGCCAAAGCCAGCGAACTTACCGAGATCTCTGAGCTTGAAGTAGTTATTGTCTGCAATATTGTAGCCGGTAGGGTAGACTCGTGTGTTTCCAACATATATGGACTGACCCTTCGTTCGCGTCGGAGTAGCAGGGAGGTCTGCAACGGCTCCTGCACTTGCAAACATCACTGCCGACAAGCCGAGCGCCATAACGGCGGTAGCTCTCTTTTTCATTGTTATTCCCCCTATATGGAGTTTGATGCTTCTATTTGTGTCAAGTATATCACAGAAATATACAGGAAACAACGAATTTAAATTGAACGTGCACTTTCAAAATCTCCTTTATCCGTTTTCCAACCTAAAAGTGTTGACAATCAGCCTTAATTGCGTTATTATACTCATATAGTATCAAGTTTCCGACTGAAAAAGTCGCGTTGTTTTTAAGTAACCGCCGAACAATCGGCACAGTTTTAGTATTAGTATACCCATTTTATGGAGTAAATTTAAGAGCGTACCAATCTCAACAGATTGCGTTTTCAGACACGGTGTAATAAACGTGTCTTTTTTGCGCCTGTTTTAAGGAGTTTAAATGTAAAAATCCAGCGGAACGGGCAGTTTTTCTATCACAATGCCCTAAAATTTTTTGATTGAGGAGGTGGTCATGTGGAAATCTTCTCTCGCGCAATCCCCCAGCAGCCCCGGCACCTTTCCCCGTGCGCGTCCGTATCCACCCTGACCCCCGCTCGTTTCGCTTGGATTTTGCTAATATAAGTTTACGGACAAGGCGCGGCA
>NZ_JAQEXK010000023.1:0-17205 GCF_027693185.1 Butyricicoccus sp. OF27-2pH9A | reverse complement strand
TTTCCCCCTTGACTTTCCTTTGCAGGTTTTATTTGGCAACAATAATTCCGAAGTAATTACCAAGCTATCCAAACGCTATTTCAAAAAGAATAAGGTACGCAATCTGGCTGCACTGCTGGCAATTATCCTGACTGCTTTCCTATTTACCTCTATCACTTCCCTGGCGTTCAATATGGCGTCCTCCATCCAGCTCTCTCTGCAAATGCAGAAAGGCAGCAAGGCGGATGGCACTTTAGGATATATGACGGAGGAACAGTACGAGCAGCTTGTAAACAGCGATTTTGTGGAGCAGGCAGGTCACCGGCGCATCATTGGCTATGCAAGCAATACTTCCAGCCATTCCATTGAGATTAATTATGCGGACAGTGTGCAGCAGGAGCTGACCTTCTGTGTGCCTACTCACGGAGCTGCACCGGAGAAAGCGAATGAGATCGCCACCACGGATTTGGCGCTGAAGGCGCTGGGTGTAGAACCAAAGATTGGCGCAGCGGTTCCGCTGGAATTTGAACTGCGGGGGAAAACTTATCATTATGATATGGTGCTTTCCGGCTGGTGGGAAGCAAGCAATGACTCTGTGAGCGTTGCGACTGTTTCAGAGCAGTTTATAAAGGAAAACCCCGATGTGGTCCAGAACACTTATGCGGTAGACCATGAAATGTCCGGCGTTACTTTTTCCGATGTCGTGCTGAAGAATAAAGAAAATGTTCAGCAGCAGTTGAATGAGTTCGTTTACTCCATTGGCGGCAATCCAGAGGATATGGGCGCAGACAATTTCATTCTCGCCTCTGAAAATCAAATGTCCCAGGGATTGACTTCATCAGAGTCCATCGTGTTTGCTGTTGTATTTATCCTGATGTTTGTCGTGTGCGGATACCTGCTGATCTACAATATCTTTGATATTTCTGTGATGCAGGATGTTCGTCAATACGGCCTGCTGCGGACGATTGGCACTTCCACACGGCAGATCAAGGGCATTGTGAACCGTCAGGCGGTCTGGCTCACGCTGATCGGACTGCCTATTGGTCTGATCGCCGGTTTCTTTGCCGGTTGGGTGCTGCTTCCTATCGTGACAGAGATCATTAACCTTGAATACTCTATGGTGGGTACATCCGTATCGACCTCGCCGCTAATTTTTGTTATCGCCGCTCTCTTTACAATCCTGACCGTGTTTATCAGCACCAGGAAGCCTGCAAAAAAGGCGGCAAAGATTTCTCCTCTGGAGGCGATTCGCTACACCGAGCAGAACGCCTATAAAAAGAGAAGTGCCAAGCGAACCAATGGGGTAAAGCTGTCCCGTATGGCCTTTTCCAACCTGGGCCGCAATCGTCGGCGTTCAGCGTTCATCATTATTTCCCTGCTTCTGTGCATCGTCCTGTTTAACTCTATCATCATTGTGACGCAAAGCCTTGATGAAGAAAAGTGGGTAAACCGTGTCACCAGAACAGATTTTAATGTCTATAACTCAGCCGCATTTAATGTAATGGAAAGCGTTCAGCACCATAAAGATACGCTCTCACAACAGGCGGTGGATCTGATTGCCGGACAGCCCGGAGTTGAGGATGGACGCTATCTCTACCGAAATACAAAAGACGATAGAAATGTATTGGTTGACTATGGGTTTGAAGATTTAAGCGGCATAGAGCTGTTTCATGAGGAAGAAGGCGTCGTAAATCAAAGCTATCAGGGATATAGCCTGTACACAAGTTCTGATACCGAAAGGCGCTATTTTGGCAATGTGATGGGGGCCTCCGAAAATTTCTGGGCTGATATGCGTATTTTTGAAGGCGAAAAAGATGCCGAAACCTTAACGCAGAAAATGGCTACCGGAGAATATGTCATTATTGGCTGCCCCATGGACAAACTGACAGAGGAACCAAGGAACACTCCGCTGACCGATCAGTTACAGGTTGGAGAGAGCATTTCCTTCTACAAGGATGGGGAACTGGTCAAAACCAGCACTATCCTTGCAAAAGCGATCCTCGTGGGAACGGAAACCGAAACGCCGACAGGCACCACCGCCCAGGCGCACATCGCCGCTGATGCTCCTTTTGTGTATCTGCCGGACACTGTATTTAAGGAAATCTATGACGCTCCCACGCTGCTGACCTATGGATTCAATGTGGATGAAGCCTTGCAGCCGCAGATGGAAGAATTTTTGAGCAGCTATGTGAGTGAAAATACTTCGGTTGCCTATACTTCCACCAAGCTGTTGAAAGAGCAGCTTGATTCGGTCCGCAGCATGATCCTGGTTATCGGCGGTCTGATTGGTTGCATCATGGCCTTTGCAGGACTGATTAACTTTGCCAACATGATTATTACCAACATCATCACCCGCCGCCATGAGTTTGCTACCATGCAGAGCATCGGTATGACCGGCAAGCAGCTTCGCCGCTTGACGGTCTATGAGGGCATCTACTATGCCGTAGGTGCGGACATTATCGGCGGAGCAGTCGCAGCGATCCTGGCAGTCACAGTGCTAAAGAGCGCATTGAATGGCCCTTCCATGTGGTTCTTTACTCTGAATATTACATTGGTTCCGGTTCTGGTCATTGGTGTGCTTTATCTGCTGCTGGCTGCGGTTATTCCGCTGATCGTTCTCCACTTCTTTAACAAGGGAACTGTGGTGGAGCGGCTGAGGACTTCGGAGTAACGACAGAGATTGCTACAATAGATAATCATAAACCTATTGAAAGCCGGGAGGAGGCATTTCCTCTCGGCTTTCCTCAAAAAATTTGAAATCTCACAGATTGGTGAGATTTCAGCTTGTTATTTTGTCGAAATGGAGTATGTCCGTGACATTTCTGTGAGGATTGCCTGTTAAGATAAAAGAAAAGTGAAAAAGTTGCCGCACGATGGCAAAAGAAAAAAAGCCATCGTACAGCGACTATATTGTTATGCACTTTGCAACGGTGGCTTTGAAAAAATCAGAGCCGCCGTTTCCTTTCGTCTATCTAAAATGAACGACGACCCTACACCCTGTAATCTGGTACGGCGGCACATAGGAGGATGCCGCCGTGTCAATTTTTGTCATTCACAATAGCCATGAGTTACACCAGCTAAAAAAAGTCTTGCCCCTCCTCCGGGGGAGTATGACTATCTATCAGTATTATCGTTCCATCTAAATCAGCAGAATAGTAGGTATTTTTGTTGCGCCGATTTCCCGTTATGGGAAGTTGGCGTTTTTTGTTGCCATTTTTTCGGAGATGACCCGGTTGTCTGCCGGTGTCGGTCTCCGCCTTCATTCGATTCACCCGTCAATCACCCGTGAATCGAAATGGAGGTACATAATGAAGAAAATTAACCTTCGGGAACTTTATCCTGATGTTTATACAACAGACTTTTTTGTAGATGTGACAGAGAAAGTAATGGAGACTATTCGAGCAGCTGAACGTGCGGAGGCTGCGTATGAGCGAAAGATGTATCGTTATAAAGCACAGTATTCTCTGGATTGCGAGAATGGCATTGAAAATGCGGTGCTATTGAAGCCGCAAACACCGGAGATGCTTCTGGAGGAAAAACAGTTTCAGGAGCAGGTCTATGCCGCTGTGATGAAGCTGCCAGAGAAACAGGCAAAGCGAATTTATGCCCGATACTATCTGGGAATGGCGGTAAATGAAATTGCCGAAGTAGAAGGTGTAGACCCAAGCCGTGTCCGAGACAGTATCCGCCGTGGATTAAAGCAGCTTGTAAAATATTTTTGATAAAATTTCATTTGATGCGCCTGTTTTTTGCCTTTTTTGTCAGTGTTAATAAGAAGGACAAGTTTTCCTCCTTCATCAGTACATTGACAATCGAATAGACAGCACAACAGGTACATAACCCATGTACGAGCGAATGTGAAACGCCGCGAAGATGGAGCCGTCAGGGAGGTGATGAAAGAACTGCTTCGGAGCGATCTACGATTTCATAAAACGGATTGTGGCAGATTCGGCGCGATGACTGCATGGGGGCTTAAAGATACTTCCTCACGGCCCGCCAAAGACTTGGGGGGAACCCTGCGGCACACGATACGAACGGTGCTGCGGAGTTATGACAGCCGCGCCAACGGAGACCTGTTGTGTTCCCATCGTCAGGGGGCGTGGCAAATGTGATGAAAGCTGAGTTATATAAATAGGAAGCGTTTGCAGCTTCCTGTTCAAAATCAGATACCATGCGCTGGCAGTTTCGGCTGCCAGCGTATTCATGTGGCTTTGAACAAACACGATGACAAACTTGACAGATTGGAGGAAATATGCTTTATGGAAAAACTTATTACACGAAAAGAAGCAGCAGAAATTTTAGGTATCAGCATTGCAACCCTGGACGCGGCCCGTAACAATGGTCTTATTTCTTATGTGCAATATGTGCAGAATGGCTGTGTGTACTTTACCTCAGCGGGCCTTCAGGAGTATATCGCAAAATGCACCCACAGAGCAAAGCCAGCAGAAAAGAACGCAACTTATCGTAAACCTCGCAGAGCTGGAGTGTGAGCCGGTCCGTATCCTTGCCGGAATCGGAATGGTTTGATAAAACATAGATACAGCGCTGGAGTATATTCTTAGGAGGTGGCGGAATTGGCAAAAAGAAAAAGAGCAATTCCACAATACGGTACAGTTACGCTTAACGGCATAGATTATTATAGAACGCGGGTTCAGAACGCAGATGGAAAACTGGTGGCCCTTTATGCGAGAACACCGGAAGAATTATATGATAAAGAGTTGGGTGCATTAGAGCAGATCGACAACGATACATTCTGCCGGAAATCCCCGACGGTTGCAGACTACTGTGAAAAATGGCTTTTGATGCAGTCGGTTCATGTGAGGGCAACCACGCTGATAGATTATACATCAAAGGTCAGACGGCACATTATAAAAGAACTGGGGCAGATGCGGATGGCAGATGTGACACTGGATGACATTCAGCTTGCACTTGTTCCTGTTTCTGAGAAGTCCGCTTCGGTATATAAGTCAGTGGTTATCCTGTATAAATCTATTTTCCGGGCAGCAAAGGAAAGTAAGATTATTGATAACAACCCAACGATTTACCTTACGGCCAAAGGCGGAGGCATTCCGCAAAAGGACAAAGCTGTATTGACAGATGAACAGGCCGCCAGACTGCTGGATGCCATTCAGGGACTTCCGCCGTATGTATTTGTCATGTTAGGGCTGTATGCAGGATTGCGGCGAGAAGAAATTCTTGCCCTAAAATGGGATTCTGTATATCTGGATGTGGATTGCCCTTATTTAACGGTGCGCAGGGCATGGCACACGGAAAATAACAGACCGGTGATTCTGGATGAGCTGAAAACGAAAGCCGCGCATCGAAATATTCCGTTGCCGGTTTGCCTTGCAGAGTGTCTGAAAGAGGCAAAGGCTAATTCACAGTCAGAATATGTAGTGTCGAACAGAGATGGTGATCCGTTATCCTATACGCAGTTCAAGCGGCTCTGGCAGTATATTGTGACCCGAACTGTCAAGGAGCGTTTCTATTATCGCTACGAGGATGGAAAGCGTGTAAAGCACACGGTTACGCCGGTCCTCGGTGAAAAGGCAGCACATAACGGAAAAGTGATTTACAGCTTAGATTTTGAAGTGACGCCGCACCAGCTGCGGCATACATACATTACGAATCTGATTCATTCGTCCGTAGACCCGAAAACGGTTCAATACCTGGCGGGACATGAGAGCAGTAAAATTACGATGGATATTTACGCAAAGGTTAAATACAACAGACCGGATGAGCTGGTAAGAACAATGGGTGGTGCATTTGCCCAGTGGGATGCAGCACAGGCATAACAATTATAAAGAGTAGGAAACAAAGCTGGAGCGAGGCAAGGATGTCTCGCTCTTTGTTTTACATAATCCGTATCTTTGATTAAGTGGGTGCTTTCTGATAAAAAGAAGGTGTGAATTTAAGAACACTCATTATCAGGAAAGGAAGATTTGTATGGCTAAGAAAAAACAAAGCGTTCCAGAGTACGGAACGGTTACAAGAAAAGGAACACTGTATTACAGAACCAGAATTACAGATGCCGATGGAAAGCAGGTCAGCTTATATGCGACCACCTGTGAAGAATTATATGAAAAGCAGTTGGAGGCCCGGAGACAGGTGGATGAGATCATCTTTCACCGAAAGCATCCAACGGTTGCCGAGTATTGTGAGAAATGGCTGCTGATGCAGTCAGCAAAGGTGTCTACGGCTACTATAAAAGGATACAGACAGAATATGAAGAATTATGTCATTAGCTCTCTGGGAGATATGTATATGGAGGAAGTGACTGCGGATGATATTCGTCTGACGCTTGTTCCGCTGTCTCAAAAATCGAAAGGACTGTATGATACGGTAAATATGCTGATTAAGTGTGTGTTTTATTCGGCAGAGCGCAGTCAGCTGATAACCGATAATCCATGTGTGGGAATTTCAGCAAAGGGCGGAAAAGCATCGAAAAAGAAAGATGCCTTAACAGATCAACAGGTTGCGGTTCTGTTGGATACGGTAAAAGAGCTTCCGCCATATCTTTTTATTATGATTGGTTTGTATTCCGGCTTGCGTCGGGAAGAAATTCTTGCATTGCAATGGGATTGTGTATTCCTGGATGAATCCACACCATACATTTCCGTGAGACGTGCATGGCGCGCGGAGCATAACAGGCCGGTGATTTCTACCGTTCTAAAGACAAAAGCAGCTAAAAGGGACATTCCCATTCCGAAGTGCCTGGTGGACTGCCTGCGGGAAGCAAAAGCCAATTCCATATCGGAGTATGTGATTGCGGACAGTGAGGGACAGCCGCTTTCCTATTCTCAGTTTACGAGAGTTTGGCAGTATGTAGTTGTTCGTTCTGCGAAAGAGAGAACTTACTATAAATATGTGAATGGACAGAGCATCAAATATACCGTCAAGCCGACATTAGGAACAACGCAGAGGAACAATCCCAAGATTCGCTATACCCTGAATTTCGATGTAACACCGCACTTGTTGCGGCATACCTACATCACGAATCTGCTCTATGCGGGCGTTGACCCTAAGACAGTTCAGTACCTGGCAGGGCATGAGAATAGTAAGACAACTATGGACATTTACGCGAGGGTCAAGTATAATAAACCAGAGGAACTTTTCGAGGTAGTGAATGATGCTTTGAACCAGGAGAATTTCGATGAAAAATCACTGATTTCCATGGTTAAGGAATAGGACAACCGACAACAGAAAATGCGAAAAAGCCCGTAATATCAAGGAAAAACGCACCATAGAGATGTTTAATACGGCCTGAAGGCTGCACGTCGCGCACCGCAGTTCTCCAAGCGCTAATCTACAGCTTAATAATGCTAAAAAAGCCCGGAAATACACCATTTTCCGGGCTTTTTCTATACCCAAAATTCTATCTGGACTGTTCGGCTTGGATGGAGTTTGAACGGAAATTTATGGGTTTATAATGGTCAAATTACTGGTGGACAAGCCCATTTTGACCTCTTATGGGTTAAATTACTGGTGGACAATAGGAGTAAATGAAGTCCAATTTTGCCGTCAACGTACGAACACATACTTGACTGATTTACATAGAGCCTTGGCTCATTCTTTGAAAACGAGAATGGGTTGAGGCTCTATTTTTTCGCTCGAAATCCGGCGAGACAAATTTGAGCAGGAGGTAACAGGTATGACGGATTTCAATCAGAAGACCCATGACACAGATGTGGGCAGTCATGGCGGACAGTCGAGGCAGATGATGGAGGTGTTCGAGAATCAGGAATTTGGTTCGATTCGCGTGTTGCTGGATGCGGCGCAGCCCAAGGCAGACTACTTCGACACCTTTGTAAATTCGGAGGACTGCACCTGCATCCGGAATTTCTGTCAGGAAATCGGTATCCCGGAGAAGACGGCAGTGGCTCTCTTATTGGATCCCGCTATCTGTACCGCAGTCCAAGCGACTGGCTGATGCCTTTTGCAGACAAATCTGCAAGGGGCTATTTTATTGTCCGGGATTGCTACGGCAGAAGCGGAAAACTGGTACAGCAGACGAGAGTGACCTGCAAGGGAAAGAATCATCTCTTCAAGTTGTTTAAGAAATGGGGTGTGATCGAATGACGCTTTTTATAGAGGGACGACTTCAGGCATTTGAACGCATGATGCAGGATACCGGCAAATACCATCGCCGGGAGGAAAACGAAGATCGTCCGCGCAAATGTCCGAAGAAAAAAAGTAGTGCCTGTGAAAAAGGATGGTGAGCACCATGCCGGTATTCAGGGTTGAGAAGAACAGCAATTACACAACGATGTGCAATTACCACCTGCGGGATCAGGGTCTCAGCCTGAAAGGAAAAGGACTTCTCACGATGCTGCTCAGTTTGCCGGACACATGGAACTATTCGGTACGGGGATTATCTTCGATTACGCCGGACGGCGTAGATGGAGTGCTTACGGCTCTGAAAGAGCTGGAGCGTCTTGGGTATCTGGAAAGGAACTAGCAGCGTGAGAGCAACGGTCGGATGGGCAGAGCAGAATATGTGATTTATGAGATGCCAAGGAAAAAGCCGTGTTCGGAATCACCGTGTACGGAAAAGCCGTATACGGTAAATCCGGATACGGACACACCGGTTACGGAAAATCCCGCGCAATTAAGTACTAATAGAACAAGTACTGAAACAATCAATAAAAGAGAGAAGAAGGAAATCCAGCACCGGTATAGATCGTATGAAAATGTCCTTCTCTCTGACACAGAATACGGCAAGCTCTGGCAGGAATTCCTAGGAGATTATCTGATGCGGGTGGAACGGCTCTCTGAGTATATGGCCTCCACCGGCAAAAGCTACAAAAATCACCTTGCCACAATCCGGAGCTGGGCAAAGAGAGAAAAGCCGAAGTATAACCCGGCAGACTACACATTTGAGGAAGGAGACAGTCTATGAGCGACATGGTGCCTGAAGTTTTGAATGCGGCGTTGGATTCGCTCTTTACGCCGAAAGAACCCGGAGAGCAGGAATACAAGGGCGAAGATGGTCTGCTGTATTGTCGGAGCTGCCACACGCCGGTGCAGTGCAGGGTAAAGCTCTGGGGCAGAGACAAGATTGTTCCCTGCCTTTGCAGATGCCAGCAGGAAGCGATGGCAGAGAAGAAACGCCAGGATGAGCTAGTGGAGCGGCAGCGTAAAATCAGGCAGTTGAAAGCAACGGGTATTCAGGAAAAACATCTTCTGGAATGGAATTTTGCCGTTGCAGAAGATAATAAGGATATCCAGATGGCAAATCTACACGCTGAAAGCCTTAGAAAACCAGCACAGGGATGCAACACCGGAGGAACAGGAAACGCTAGCTAATTATGTAGGCTGGGGCGGACTGGCAGATGCCTTTGACGCAGAGAAAACTGCCTGGGCTGGCGAATATAAGGAACTGAAAGCAGCTCTCACGGAAGAAGAATATGCCGCGGCCAGAGCTTCTACTCTGAATGCGCATTACACCAGTCCTACCGTGATCCGCGCAATCTATGAAGCATTGGACGGTATAGGATTTGAGAAAGGCAACCTTCTGGAACCGTCGATGGGTGTCGGCAACTTCTTTGGTATGCTGCCGGATTCCATGCTGGGAAGCAGACTGTATGGTGTGGAACTGGATTCCATCACCGGACGCATTGCACAGAAGCTGTATCCGCAGGCAGAAATCAAGGTGGCAGGCTTTGAAACCACCGACCGGCGTGATTTCTATGATCTGGCCGTGGGCAATGTGCCCTTTGGCAATTACCGTGTCAGCGATAAGCCCTATGATAAACTCGGTTTTTCTATCCACAACTATTTCTTTGCCAAGGCGTTGGATCAGGTTCGTCCCGGTGGCATCGTGGCCTTTGTTACCAGCCGCTATACGATGGATTCCAAGAATCCGGACGCGCGAAAGTATCTGGCACAGCGGGCAGAACTGCTGGGAGCCATTCGACTTCCCAACAACGCATTCCGTGCCAATGCCGGTACAGATGTAGTGTCGGATATTATTTTTCTGCAAAAGAGAGACCATCCCATTGATATCGAACCGGACTGGGTGCATCTGGGACTGACATCGGAGGGCATAACCCTCAACAGCTACTTTGTTGACCACCCGAAAATGGTGCTGGGTGAGATTACAACGGAAAGTACCAAGTACGGCAAGGAAGAATGTACGGTCATTCCGATTCCGGATGCAGATCTGGGAGACCAGTTGCATGAGGCTGTGCAGCACATCAGAGGTCATTATGAAGCGCAGGAGCTGGCACCGGAGGAAGAGCTGTCCTTGCAGGGCGAAACCATTCCGGCAGACCCCAATGCGAAAAACTTCTCCTATGCTGTGGTGGATGGGGATGTCTACTTCCGTGAGAATAGCATCATGCGAAAGGCTGACCTTTCTGCGACAGCCACCGGCAGGATCAAGGGTATGGTGGAGCTTCGTACCATTGTGCAGGAACTGATCGACTACCAGCTGAACGACTATCCGGAGGATGCGATTGCTCAGAAACAGCGGGAACTAAATGTGGCCTATGACCGATTCGCCGATCAGTATGGGCTTATCAACTCGCGTGCAAATGCGCAGGCTTTTTCGGAAGATTCATCGTATTATCTGCTCTGCTCTCTGGAAAACGTAGATGAAAACGGCAGGCTGGAATCCAGGGCAGATATGTTCACCAAACGCACGATTCGACCGGAACGGGCTGTTACCAGCGTAGATACTCCGGCTGAAGCTCTGGCAATCTCTATCGGAGAGCGCGGCAGAGTGGATTTGCCCTATATGTCGGAACTTTTAGGTACACCGGGGGAATATGAAAAAATCCGGCAGGAACTGCATGGTGTCATTTTCAAAGACCCGATGTCGCAGGACAGCGAGGAAAACGGCTGGGTGACGGCTGATGAATATCTGTCCGGCAATGTCCGGGAAAAGCTCCGCGTGGCAGAACTGGCTGCGGCTTCTGACCCTGCCTTTGCAGTGAACACGGAATATTTGAAGAAGGCACAGCCGAAAGACCTGGATGCGTCGGAGATTGATGTGCGCCTTGGTGCCACCTGGGTCAATCAGGATTATATCCAGCAGTTCATGGAAGAAACATTTGAACCGCCGTTTTATCTGCGCCGGAACATCGAGGTGAAATTCTCTCCCATGACGGCAGAGTGGCAGATCACCGGTAAGAGTACACCGAGCCGGAATGATGTCCATGCCTATATGACTTACGGCACCAGCCGTGCCAATGCCTATCGGATTCTGGAGGATACGCTGAATCTGCGGGATATCCGTATCTATGATACCGTGGAGGACGCGGACGGCAAACAGAAGCGGGTTCTGAACAAAAAGGAGACCACTCTCGCCCAGCAGAAACAGCAGGCCATTAAGGATGCGTTCCAGAACTGGGTGTGGAAAGACCCGTATCGCCGTGCGGAACTTGTGGAAAAGTATAACGAACTGTTCAACAGCACTCGTCCCCGTGAGTACGATGGTTCCCATATCCGCTTTGGCGGCATGAATCCGGAAATCCGGTTACGGGAACACCAGCAGAATGCCATCGCTCATGTGCTGTACGGCGGCAATACGCTGCTGGCCCACGAAGTGGGTGCCGGCAAGACCTTCGAGATGGCAGCTTCCGCTATGGAGGCAAAACGGCTGGGACTGTGCCAGAAATCCATGTTTGTCGTTCCGAATCATCTGACCCTTCAGTGGGCAAACGAGTTCCTGCGCCTGTATCCGAGTGCGAAACTGCTGGTGGCAAGCAAAAAGGACTTTGAAACCGCCCGCAGAAAGAAGTTCTGCGCACGAATTGCCACTGGTGATTACGATGCAGTTATCATCGGGCATTCCCAGTTTGAGAAAATCCCGGTGTCCGCAGAACGGCAGGAGCGGATTTTGACTGCCCAAATTGATGAAATCGAAAACGCCATTGCTGAGATGAAGTCCCAGAATGGCGAGCGTTTCTCCATCAAACAGATGGAAAAGACCCGGAAGGGATTGGAAGCGAGATTGGAGAAACTCCGGGCAACCGACCGAAAAGACGATGTGATTACCTTTGAGTAGCTGGGCGTAGACCGGCTGTTCGTGGACGAGGCGCACGCGTTCAAGAACCTGTTCCTCTACACAAAAATGCGCAATGTCGCAGGCTTGTCCACATCGGAAGCGCAGAAATCTTCGGATATGTTTATGAAGTGCCAGTATATGGATGAGTTGACAGGCGGGCGCGGCATCATCTTTGCGACCGGCACGCCGGTCAGCAACAGTATGACGGAGCTGTACACAATGATGCGGTATCTCCAGTACGGCACGTTGCAGCAGAAAGGGCTGACCCATTTCGACAGCTGGGCTTCTACCTTTGGTGAGACCACAACGGCTATCGAGCTGGCACCGGAAGGAACTGGATACCGGGCAAGAACGAGATTTGCAAAGTTCTTCAACCTGCCGGAGCTGATGAATATGTTCAAGGAAGTGGCGGATATCAAGACCTCTGATCAGCTGCATCTGCCGGTGCCGGAGGCAAAGTTTGAAACCGTGGTAGTGCAACCTTCGGAGCATCAGCAGGCGATGGTGGCGGAGCTTTCGGAACGGGCGGCGGCTGTGCATTCCGGTGTGGTAGACCCGTCGGTCGATAACATGCTGAAAATCACATCGGATGGCAGAAAGCTGGGGCTGGATCAGCGGCTGATGAATCCGCTTCTGCCGGATGACCCTAACAGTAAGCTCAATGCCTGTGTGCGAAATGTGCTACGGATTTATGAGGATGGACAGTCGGATAAGCTGACCCAGCTGCTGTTTTGTGACCTCAGCACACCGAAAAACGATGGAACCTTCAACGTGTATGAGGATATCCGCGCCAAACTCATTCAGTCCGGTGTACCGGAGGAAGAAATCGCATTTATCCATGATGCGGATACCGAGGCAAAAAAGAAGGATTTGTTTGCCAAAGTCCGTACCGGGTATGTGCGGGTGTTGTTAGGCTCGACACAGAAGATGGGCGCAGGCACGAACGTGCAGGATCGGCTGGTGGCCGTGCATCATCTGGATGTGGGTTGGCGGCCTGCGGACATGACTCAGCGAAATGGTCGTATCATCCGTCTGGGCAACCGCAACAAAGAAGTGCAGGTTTATCAGTATGTGACGGAAGGAACATTTGATGCCTACCTCTATCAGACACTGGAGAATAAGCAGAAGTTTATCAGTCAGATCATGACCAGCAAATCTCCGGTGCGTTCCTGTGATGATGTGGATGAGCAGGCACTTTCCTATGCGGAAATCAAGGCACTTTGCGCAGGAGACCCGCAGATCAAGGAAAAAATGGACTTGGATGTAGATGTTGCAAGGCTGAAGGTGTTGAAAGCAGACCATCAGAGCCAGCAGTACCGATTGGAGGATAAGCTGATGAAATATTTCCCTGCGGAGATTGAGAAAACGCAGGGGTTCATCAAGGGCTTTCAGTCGGATATCCGAGCGGTGGCGGCACATCCGCTGCCAGAAGAAGGGTTCTGTGGCATGGAAGTGAATGGCACACGCTTTACTGAAAAAGCCGAGGCCGGTGAAGCAATCCTCGCAGCCTGTAAAGCCAATCAGAGTTTGGAGCCGGTGCCGCTTGGCAGCTATTGTGGTTTCAAGATGGAGCTGACATTTGACAGTTTCCAGAAAGAGTATCAGGTGCTGCTGAAAGGCGAGATGAGTCACCGGGTGCCCATCGGCACCAGTGCTAAGGGCAATATCCTGCGTTTGGACAATGCCCTTGCCGGGATTCCTGCAAGGTTGGAAAAGGCAGAACAGCAGTTGGACAGTCTTAGGAGTCAGCAGGAAGCGGCGCAGGCTGAACTTGCCCCCCCAGGAGGCAGAACTGGCAGAAAAGAGCGCAAGACTGGCAGAACTGGATGCATTGCTGAATATGGATGACCGTGGAAATGCTGATCCTGACCGTGAAAGAACAACGGAAAAGCCGTCTGTCCTGACGGAGCTGCGTGACCGTGCCGGTCGCATTCCGCCGATGACACATCGGGATGATGAGGAGGTGGCACTATGAGCGTTCGGGAACACTGGATCAATGTCCGGGTAAACCCGGAAGAGCTGGCGAGGATTCGGGGAAAGCAAAAGGAATTGGGTATTCGGAATACCGGTGCCTATATGAGAAAAATGGCGATGGACGGATACTGCGTAAATCTTGATTTGTCGGATGTGGTGCAGGTATCCACCCTTCTTCGCCGATGCAGCAACAACCTGAACCAGTACGCAAAACGCGCCAATGAATCCGGAAGCATCTATGCGGAGGATATTCGGGATTTGCAGAAGCGGCTGAATGAACTCTGGGAGATGCAAAAGCTGATCCTGAAGAGGCTTTCGGCTATTCGCTGACGGCGCAAATGTGCGGGATTTCTACAGCACATGGCACAGATGAAACGGTCTGTGCCGTTACATATTTTTTTGCAGCTCTTCCTGTTGACATCGTGGTGTTTGGCAAGCGGGTACGGTAAAATAAAGATGAAAAGAAAAACAAAGGGGTGAAATCCATGAAGATCGTATGTTTTTTGTTGAATCTGATGCTGAAAATCCTGTTGCTGCCAGTTGCGTTTCTGCTGCGATTTCTGTGCTTTATCTGGAATCTGCTGATGCAGCTATCCCTGTGGGTGCTTTCGCCGGTCATGCTGTTCGTTCTTGGCTGCGGCATCTATTCGGTGGTACGGGCGAGTTGGACAGATGTGTTCCTGCTGACCCTGATTGAGATGGGACTTTTCGCAGCTGCGGTTGGTGCGGGCGGCATCATGGAACTGATGGAACGGCTGTGTGAGCGTGTAGAGGATGTTTTGACAATTTGAAGTTGAGTGGAGGAATATGAAAATGGCAGCTACAAGACTGATTGCGTTGCATATCAATAAAGGAAAGGCGGTGGCGCAATGTCTGGCTGACCGTACTGATTATTCTGAGAATGCAGCCAAGACGGAAGATGGAAAATATATTAGCGCGTATGCCTGTGATGCAAAGACCTGTGATGAATTCCTGCTTTCCAAACGGCAGTATAAGCATATCACGGGGAGAACGCAGACACATGATGTGATCGCATATCAGATCCGGCAATCTTTTAAGCCGGGGGAAATCACGCCGGAGGAGGCGAACAAGGTTGGGTATGAGACGGCCATGCGGTCACCAAGGGAAAACATGCCCTTATTGTGGCAACTCATGTTGATCGCGCGCACATTCATAACCATATTATTTTTAATTCGACTACATTGGACTGCACCAGAAAATTCCGCGATTTTCACTTATCCGGTCTTGCGCTGGCAAGGCTCAGTGATATTGTCTGTCTGGAACACCGGTTGTCGGTCATTATACGGAAGCCCTATGGAGAGCGGCAGAAGAGAACGGAATACCCGGAGAAAAATCGCAGCGGGATGAAATCTGCGAGGCCATTGATGCAGCATTGGCAAGAAACCCTAAAGACTTCCGGGAACTGATTGGAATTTTGCGGGAAGCAGGATGCGAGTATAAAGACGGAAAACAGCCTGCCCTGCGGGGAAAAGGCCATGCCAGATTTGCTCGTTTCCGCTCTCTTGGCAAAGGATATTCGATTGAAGAACTCAACGAAGTGATTACCGGGAATGCGGTTCACAAAAGCAAATTTGTAGAGAAAACCCGCACAAGCGCACAGTCTGCACAGGTGCATCAGAAGGCGGAGCTGTCGTTCCTTATTGATGTCCGTGCCAAAATGCAGGCGGGCAAAGGCGCAGGATATGCGCGCTGGGCGAAAGTCTTCAATCTGAAGCAGATGGCGAAGACTATGATGTTCATGGAAGAGCATGGAATCAAGAGCTATGCAGAGCTGAAAGAAAAGGCAGATGGAATTTCTGAAAAATGCGATGCGCTGCTGGAATCTGTAAAGTCAGATGAGGCACGGATGTCGGAAGTGTCGGTGCTGCGGAAGCATCTAATCAATTATGCCAAGGCAAAAGATGTTTTTGCTGCGTATAAGGCATTCGGCTACAATCGAGAGTTCTATGAAGCCCATCGGGATACGCTGGCCTTGCGCAACGCAGCGAAAAAGGCATTTGATGCCTATAAGAAAGAGAACGGCTCTGAAAAAAAGCTCCCGCGCATTAGCGAGCTGAACGCAGAGTATGCAATGCTTCTGGAACGAAAGAAAAGCTCCTATACAGAGTACCAAAAGACCAAATCGGAAATGCAGGATTGGCTTGTGGCGCAGAAGATTGTGCAGGAAATCCTGAAAGAGGACGAACAGAAGAAAGAACAGCTGCATGAGCAGGAAGTGCGGCAGGAAGAAGAAAATAAAGAGAATAGTAGATGATAGAATGTCCGGTGCAGCGCGGAAAAATACCACGGGAAGAAATACTTCCATCGGCGCAGATGCTTCTACTGCATTTCATTTATGGCGGCGCACAGGAACTATCTACAAGTCAAGCTGCGAAGGACTTGGAACTGACACCTACTTCTATATCAAGGGCATCGAGACAGCTTGAAGAAATGGGATTGTTGCATATCAGGAAAGTCGGTGTGCAGAGGATCATGCAATCTGAGGATTCTCCGAAAACTCTGTTCCAAAAAGCAGGAGATAAGTTACTGAACCCAATAAAACGAACAGTTTATATTCCGAAAAAATACGTGGGAACAGATTGGCTGGAAAGCGGATATTCGGCATTGGCAGAGTATTCCATGCTGAACGCACCGAATGTCGGATGTTATGCGGCAGAAAGAATCTCTCAATGGAAAGATGTTATGACCAATAGCTTGCAGAATTCGCAGGTGCAAGTGGCCGTAGAGATGTGGAGATACAATCCAAGAAAATTGTCCACACGAAATACTGTAGACGAGCTTTCTTTGGCTCGGTAGAGTATATTTTCCGCTGGGTATTAAAGGCAGCTGCGGACGAGGGATATTTGGACACAGAAGCCATATTTGTAGACGGTACGCACATAAAGGCAAGTGCAAATCTGAACAAGCAGGCCCGCAAAGCTGTACCCAAAGAAGCAAAGCGCTATGCACACGAATTGTTTGATGAGATAGACAAGGACAGAGAAGCGCACGGAAAGAAGCCCTTCGACGAAAACAACAACGGGAATGATTCTGGCAGTGGAGATAACTCCGGTGAATCGGAAATGGTAGAAAAGACTGTTTCTACTACAGATCCGGAATGCGGCGTATTCGGGCGAACACAAGAAAGTCTTTGCTTATGAAGCGCACACCGCTTGTGACAAGCACAACTTTATTTTAGGTGTACATGTTACGCCAGGAAATATTCACGACAGCGTAGCATT
>NZ_JAQEXK010000022.1:0-25158 GCF_027693185.1 Butyricicoccus sp. OF27-2pH9A | reverse complement strand
AATGCTACGCTGTCGTGAATATTTCCTGGCGTAACTGTACACCTAAAATAAAGTTGTGTTTGTCACAAGCGGTGTGCGCTTCATAGGCAAAGACTTTCTTGTGTTCGCCCTTGTGGAATACGCCGCATTCCGGGTCTGTAGTAGAAACAGTCTTTTCTACCATTTCCGATTCACCGGAGTTATCTCCACTGCCAGAATCATTCCCGTTGTTGTTTTCGTCGAAGGGCTTCTTTCCGTGCGCTTCTCTGTCCTTGTCTATCTCATCAAACAATTCGTGTGCATAGCGCTTTGCTTCTTTGGGTACAGCTTTGCGGGCCTGCTTGTTCAGATTTGCACTTGCCTTTATGTGCGTACCGTCTACAAATATGGCTTCTGTGTCCAAATATCCCTCGTCCGCAGCTGCCTTTAATACCCATTCGTTAGCACGTTTATCACTCGTACTTATTATACCATTTTTTGAACCATTTTACCAGAAAAAGGCCACCCGTAGGTGACCTTTTTCGACAGGCTGTATATCCTTATCGCTCGGCATTTTTAGGCCAATCAGGTTGAAGGTTTTGTTTCCAGATGGCATAAGATCAACATTGAGAGTGCCGGAAAATCCATTCACAGCATATCGGACTGCCCGGCGGCAGTCCGATATGCTGTGATGTGCTGATGGTACTTTGCATAAGAATTGTCGACCGCTTGCATCCTATTTTTCAAACAGATGCAGCAGATATCCGTAGCCCTCGGCCTCCATTTTTTCATAGGGGACGAAGCGCAGAGCCGCACTGTTGATGCAGTAGCGCACGCCATTGGGGGACTCCGGATCGCCGGTGAACACGTGGCCGAGGTGGGAGTTTCCGGCGCGGCTTCTGACCTCCGTGCGGCGCCTGCCGTGGCTCAGGTCCTCCAGTTCCACCACGGCAGGCTCTTCAATGGGCTTTGTGAAAGCCGGCCAGCCGCAGCCGCTTTCGTACTTATCCGTGGAGGAAAAGAGCGGCTCGCCGGTGACGACATCCACATAGATGCCCTTTTCAAACTTGTCCCAGAACTCGCCCGTGAAGGCACGCTCCGTGCCGCTCTCCTGCGTAACACGGTACTGCTCCGCCGTCAGCTTGTCCCGGATGGACTCCGCCGCGGGCTTCTGATAGTCGCCCGGGTCGATGCGCAGCCGTGAAAAAAGCTCCATCTCCTCGCGTGGGATGTGGCAGTAGCCGTCCGGATTCTTTTCGAGGTAGTTCTGGTGATATTCCTCGGCGGGATAGTAGTTTTTGAGCGGGCCGATCTCCACGAAGAATTTCTCGCTGCGGCCGCGCTCGATCTCCGCGATGCGCTTCACCGTTTCTCTCGCGCTTTCGTTGGTGAAGTAGACACCGGTCTGGTACTGGCTGCCCCGGTCGTTGCCCTGCCGGTTTTGTACCGTGGGGTCGATGACATAGAAGTACGCCATCAGCAGCGCGTCGAGGCTCACCTGCTCGGGGTCGTATTCCACCCGCACGGTCTCCCGAAAGCCGGTCTCTCCCTTGCAGACGGTCTTGTAATCGGCGTCCGCCTCGCAGGTGCCGTTGGCGTAGCCGCTCTCGGCGTCGATGACGCCAGGGATGGACTGCATCAGCTGTTCCATGCCCCAGAAGCAGCCGCCCGCCAGATAGATGACATTGTCTGTGGTATCCATATAGGTGATCTCCTCGTCAGACCGGTCAAAAGCCGGGCCGTCCATGTTTGCTTCCTGTCCGCTCTTTTCCTTCGGCACAGTCTGCTTCCCGGCGGCGCAGCCGCCTAGCAGCAGCACTGCGGTGAGCAGAAGCGGCAATACTCTCCGATACATGGTGTATCCCTCCTTTCTGAGAAGATAAACTCGTTTGTCAGCCCATATCGGCGGCAAGAGCCTGGTCGATGAGTTTTTGCAGCGTCTCCGACTGCTTCTTTTCCGTGATGGCGCCTACGATGGGTTCACCCACGATGTTGCCGCTGCGGTCGACCACATAGGTGGTGGGATAGGCAAAGATGTTGGTGGTAAACTTTCCCGCCTCACCGTCGGAGTCAAAATACACATTCTGATAGGTGGCGCCCTTCTTGGCAAGCACATCCTTCGCCTCGGCAATGGCCTTCTCGTCGCCGTCCAGCGTGAAGGTGTTGACGCCGATGAGGGAGCCGCCCTTCTCCGCCAGTTCCTTGTTCAGCGCGTCCAGCTCGCCAAGCTCACCCACGCAGGGATTGCAGGTGGTGAACCAGAAATTCACCACGGTGACGGCGTTGGCGGAGAACAGCTCGTCGCTCTTCACCGTGTTGCCATCCAGGTCCTTGCCATCAAAGACGGGGAATTTCTGCATACTGCCATCGTCGGGAGGGTTGCTCGTGTCGCTGCCCGCAGGCATGCTCATATCGCCGTCCATGGATTTCTGCATGATATCGGGATACTTCTCTTCCAACTCGGTCAGCTTGTTTTCAATATTGCTGATCTCCGTGGCTGACTCCTTCAGCCACTCATACTCCTCATCGCTGAACTCTTCCTTGGCGTCCTCGATGGTCTTGAGCAGGAAGTCGCCGTAGTTTTTGCCGTCCTCCTGCATGGTCATGCCCTTATCGGCCGCCATGAACACCTTCTCCCAGAGCTCGGTTTTTTCCGACAGGAGCGCGTTCTCCTGTGCCATGAGTTCCTTGTGCATGGCGAGCGCTTCCCCGGCATTTTTCGCTTCGCCAGTCATGGCAGAGCCGTTGCCGCTCATGTCGCCCATCTTGTCATTGTTCTTCGTACCGCAGGCCGCCAAGGCCAGCAACATCAGCACGGCAAAAGCCAGTGTAAAAATTCTCTTTCTGTTCATTTTGATTCCTCCATCGTTATTTTCTTTGTTGTTTCTTTCCCATTGCCGAAGCCGTAGCGGAAGCTCACGGCGTTCGTCGGGCAGGCGCGGATGCACATCCCGCAGCGGATGCACTCGGTATGGTTGGACGTTTTCGTCACATCCACATCCATCTTGCAGGCTCTGGCGCATTTCCCGCAGGAGACGCACTTATTCTTATCCACCTTCATCTGGAAGAGGGACACCCGGTTGAACAGCGCGTAGAATGCGCCAAGCGGGCAGAGCCACTTGCAGAACGGTCGGTAGAACAGTACACTCAGCGCAATCACCGACAGCAGGATGCTGAATTTCCATGTAAACAGCTTGCCCAGCGCCGCCCGGATGCCGGAATTGGCAAGGGACAGCGGAATGGCTCCCTCCAGCACGCCTTGGGGGCAGAGGTATTTGCAGAAGAACGGGTCTCCCATGCCAACATCATTCACAAGGAACGCCGGCAGGAGAATGACCATCACCAGCAGGACAGCGTATTTCAGGTATGTCAGGGGCCTGAGCTTCTTTGTGGAGAGCTTCTTTGTCGGGATTTTATGCAGCAGCTCCTGAAACCAGCCGAAGGGGCATAGAAAGCCGCAGATAAAGCGTCCCAGCAGGACTCCCAGCAAAATGAGAAAGCCTGTGATATAGTAGGAGAAGCTGAACTTGGACGAGCCCACCACCGCCTGAAACGCCCCGATGGGACAGGCTCCGGAGGCCGCCGGACAGGAGTAGCAGTTCAGCCCCGGCACGCAGACGGTCTTCCCTGCCCCCTGATACAGTCTGCCCTTGAGGAAATTCGGCAGATGCAGGTTGGTCAGCAGCGTCGCCCCCGCCTGAATCCAGCCCCGGAAGCGGGACATGGTCTGTGAAACGCCTGAAAACTTTTTACCCAATGCCCACACACTCCAGACATAATTGGATTGCTTTGCTCAGCACTGTCGCCGCCTCGCCCCGCCAGACACCAAAGCACAGCATGACGGCTCCGGCCATCAGCAGCACGATCTGCGCCGCGGCCTTTTTCCCGCAGCTCATTTTTCATCACCCTTTCCGATTTTCTACCCCCATTATAGCGCGGGAGAGTTAAAGTCTCTGTTAAGAACGAACACTTAAGGCAACTCTTATCTGTTTTTTCTATAAGGAAAGCAACACAAAAACGAAGTAATAAAAAGTAGGGCTCTCATGCACCTTTTAGTAATTGAAGATGAACGCGCCCGGGGCGAACGACTATCTGGCGAAGCCCATCCACTTGGCGGAGCTGGAGGTCCGCATCCGCAGCCTGACATTGCGGCAGTTCACCCAGCAGGATGTGCCGCTAAGCTGCGGAGGCCTGACCTTTGACACCCGCTCCCGTACCGCCGCCGTCAACGGGCAGACGCTGACGCTGACTCGCAAGGAAACGGGAATCCTGGGATACCTGATGGTGCATCAAGGAAGTCCAGTAAGTCAGGAGGAGCTGATGGATCACGTTTGGGACAATAGCGTGGACAGCTTCAGCAATTCCATTCGCGTCCACATCTCCGCCCTGCGCAAAAAGCTCCGCGCCGTGCTGGGCTATGACCCCATCCGCAACCGCATCGGCGAGGGCTATCTGATGGGAGGCGAGGAAGCATGAAGCGTCTTTCCCTGCAGTGGCGCATCACGCCGATGTCCGTCCTGCTCATCGTCGTCGATGGGGTGCAGGGGCGCTTCCGCACCACCAACTGGTACATCACGGCGGCGATAACGCTGCTCAGCGGCATCCTCGCCTATTTCGTCAGCGGACGCGCTCTCAAGCTCCTGCGCAGCTTTCCCTCGCAGGTGGAGCAGGTGCAGCTGAACAATCTTACCAATATGTAGATCGATGAAGACGCTATTTCGGAGTTCCGGCAGCTAAGCCGCTCGTTCAACCAAATGCTGGAGCGGCTGAACAACGCCTTTTCCGCCCAGCGGCAGTTCACCGGCAACGCCGCCCACAAGCTGCGCACGCCACTGGCACTAATGCAGGCACAGTTGGAGCTGTTTTCCGCGGAGCATCCCGATGTGCGACCGGAGACTGCGGAGTTTCTCACCCTCCTGCGCGAGCAGACGGAGCGGCTGACGCAGATGACCAGGACGCTGCTGGAGATGAGCAATCTGCGGCAGGCGGCGCGGGACTGGGGCTTTCTCTGGTGTGGGAGATCGCCGATCTCCACGGCAGTTCCGTTTGGGTGGAGGAAAGCTCGGACAAGGGCACGACCATCGCGGTCGAGCTGCCGGCAAGGACAGAAAGCGATCCCTCCGGCGCGGATATCCCATAGCGACTCTTGGCGGTTTCATGATGATCGTTTTTCAACCTCCGCAACATTATCGCAGCAGCTTTCGATCAGTTTCCTGTCGTGGGTAATCACAAGAATGGTTCTGCCGTTCCGCGCTTCGCTTTTCAGCCTTTCCGCGATCAGGCGCATATTCTGCCCGTCAAGGCCGCTGGTGGGCTCATCAAGAATCAATATCCTGCGGCCGGAAAAGATGGCGCAGGCGATGGCAAGGCGCTGCTTCTGCCCGCCGGACAGGGCGGACGGATGCGCATCCCTGTACTCGTAAAGCCAAAACTCTTTGAGCTGGTTCCTTGCATGGCTCTTGTTTTCTTCCGTCAATCCGGTATTCAGCAGCAGCTCCTCTTCCACGCTTGCCGTGAAGAACTGCGTTGACATGTCGTTGCCGCAGTAATAGATTTCCCTGCACCGGACTGCCGATCTTGCTTTTTCCCGTCTATCAGGATATGTTTTGTCATTTTTTGCGAGTAACTCTTGACAGCCCAAACTGTGTCTGATATAGTTACAGTATAAACTGTTATCAAAACAGATACAGTTATTTCGGAGGTGAATCTATGCGTCAGATATTACTTTTTGCGGCACTTGCCGCTTTGCTGGCACTGCTGGCTGGCTGCACGCTGTCCAAAACAAAAAAGGATACGGAGGACGTGGCAGAGAAGGCGGCGTATCATAAAATCAGCGCCGAGGAAGCCTATGAGATGATGGCCTCGCAGGAGGTCGTGGTGGTGGACGTTCGCACCCGAGAGGAATACGACGGCGGGCATATTGAAAACGCCGTCCTTGTGCCCAACGAGAGCATCGGGAGCGAAATGCCCGAGGCGCTGCCCGACAAGGAAGCCACGCTGCTGATCTACTGCCGCAGCGGCCGCCGCAGCAAGGATGCCGCGGAAAAACTGCTATCGCTGGGCTATCAGAACGTCTACGACTTCGGAGGCGTCATCGACTGGCCCTACGAGCTTGTGAAGGAGGGATAATTGTGAACAGCTCCTTTAATCTGGCAGTCCACGCGCTGGTCTGCCTGAGCCACAGCGGACGCTCTCTCAGCAGCGAAGCGCTGGCGGAGAACATCTGCACCAACCCCACCCGCGTCCGCCGGGTGCTGGCGGGGCTGAAAAAGGCAGGAATGGTGGAGACCCGGGAGGGCTTGGATGGCGGCTACCGCCTGACGGCAGACCCGGCGACGCTGACACTGCGGCAAGTGGCGGAGGCGGTAAATACCCGCTTTGTGGACTGTGCGTGGCACAGCGGCGACATCGACCGGGACTGCGCCATCTGCTCCGGCATGGCGGGCGTCATGGACACGCTGTATCGGAACATGAACGAGGAATGCGCCGCCTATCTCTCGCACATTACGATCACAGATATTGAAACACAGCTTTTTACACAGAAATAGGAGGATATACGATGCTTACCATTACGACCAACAGCTTTGAAAACGACGTTCTCCGCGCGGACAAGCCCGTGCTGGTGGATTTCTGGGCGCAGTGGTGCCCCTACTGCCGCCGCATTGCTCCAGCCTTTGACAAGGTGGGTGAGCAGTATGCCGACACGCTTATCTCCGGCAAGATCAACTACGACGAGGAGCCGCAGCTCATCGAGCGCTTCGGCATCGACACCATCCCCACGCTGATGCTCTTCAAGGACGGCGAGGTTCTCGGCTCTGTTGTTGCTCCCGCCTCCAAGGCGGCCATTGAGGCGTTTATCAAGGAAACGCTGGCGCAGTGAGGACACGATTATGGAGCAGATCTATGATATGATCGTCATCGGCGGAGGCCCCGCCGGATACACCGCCGCCCTGTATGCCGCCCGTGCCGGACTTTCCACGCTGGTGCTGGAAAAGCTCTCCGCCGGCGGGCAGATGGCACTGACGGAGCAGATCGATAACTACCCCGGCTTTGAGGACGGCATCGACGGCTTTACGCTGGGCGAAAAAATGCAGCAAAGCGCGGAGCGCTTCGGCGCGGTGACGGAGCTGGCAGAGGTGTACAAAGCAAGCCTTTCCGGGGAGATCAAGACGCTGGAAACCAGCGAGGGCGTCTTTCAGGGCCGAACGGTGGTCATCGCCACCGGCGCGTCGCCCCGTCCCCTGGGCGTTCCCGGCGAGGATACGCTTATCGGCAAAGGCGTCCACTACTGCGCCGCCTGCGACGGCGCGCCCTATCGGGGCAAGACCGTGGCGGTGGTGGGCGGCGGCAACTCCGCCGCGGCGGACGCTCTCGCCCTGTCCCGCATTGCAAAGAAGGTCTATCTCATCCACCGCCGGGACAGCCTGCGGGCGACGAAGGTCTATCATGAGCCGCTGATGAACGCGCCCAACGTGGAATTCCGCTGGAACAGCACCGTTTCCGCGCTGCTGCACGAAAGCCGCCTGACGGGGCTTCGGCTAAAAGACGTCAACACCGGCGCGGAGCAGGAGCTTGCCTGTGACGGCGTGTTCGTCAGCGTGGGACGCGCTCCGGCCACGGAGCTGTTCCGAAATGAGCTGGCGCTGGACAAGTCCGGCTATATCGTGGCAGACGAATCCACCCGCACGAATCTTCTCGGCGTGTTTGCCGTGGGCGACGTGCGCACCAAGGCGCTGCGGCAGGTGGTCACCGCCGTATCAGACGGCGCGGTGGCTGTCCACTACGCGGAGGAATATCTGGCGGAGAATCGGTAAAGGGCTGCAAACGATCCTCTCAACGGCAGTTCCTGTCCGTAAGCGATACGATTGTGAGCCTTTCCTCAAAAGAGCGCAGGGCATGTTAGATTAAGGAGATCATATATATGTGGCTGTTTTTCGGAATTTCTGCGATCATTTTTACAGGATTCAATCTGATTTACTCTTTTAAAAACAAGAATGAAAAATGGTTTAGATTCGCAGCCTTATCTTTCACTGCCTTGACCGTATGTTCGTTTTATTCAGACGGAGCGATGCGTGTGCTAAATGAAGATTGGGGAGGCTTGATGGATATCATGCCAACCATGAGCAAGGCTCTGTGGGTGTGTGTAGGGATATCCATTCTATTAAACTCTGTTTCACTCTTTAGAGAAAAATAACCACATTTCTATCTCAAGGATACCATCCCCGGCTGCACACGGCAGGTCTGTGCCTTTGCCGTAGCCTATGTGGAATTTAAAAAACTGAATGCCAATGCTTTATGATAAAGAAGCAGACTTAAAATGACAGCTTCGCACTGTTCCAACAGAGCAAAGGAGTGCCCCAATGGTAGTTTCCAATAAGACAGTACGAGAACATTACTGACATAGGGTAGCTGCCGTACAGGAGTGCGACAAGAAAAATTGGCGATACTTGGTTTTTATAACCAGATATCGCCTTTTTCTATCTTTAACAGAATGTTTGAATCTTATTGGAGGTACATATGATGCAGGAACTGAACTATATTCGTTGCGGTGATTACTATATTCCCGATATTCGCTTACCGAAGGAAACCAGACCTATTGGTCGTTGGGGGCGTATGCACAGAGATTATATCAAGGAGCACAACCTCATCCGCTTCAATGATCTGTGTCTTAGCGGTGAAGTGTGGACTTATCTGGCTGATTTGAACGAGCAGGCACAGAGCCGCCTTGAACTTATCATCGAGCAGATGAAGGCATCTGAGGGCGTGACAGAGGGCATGAAGCAGCACAATCAGATGACATGGGTTAGAGCTATGAACAGCATACGCAGCCGAGCTGAGGAAATCGTCCTTCGTGAAATGATCTACGAGGAGGATGCCGTATGAGAATCCTTGAAGAATTTTGGTACGGCAACATCGAGCCAACCGAGTATGACACATCCTCTTGCAAAGAATACAAGAAACTGTTGGAGCTGATTTGCAGGAATGAAGAAAAACTCCAAGCAACCATGACAGACGAACAGAAAGATTTATTCGAGAAGTACGCAGACTGTGTGCGAGAATATCAAACCATCACGGATTGTCTAATCTTCCAGAACAGCTTTAAGCTGGGCGCACGAATGATGTTAGAGGTCATGGAAGAATAACCGAATATTGCAAGCGGGACTTGCGCTCCAATGGGGTGCAAGTCCCGCTTTAATTCTACACTTATTTTAGAGAGTAGGAATCGTCCAATCACGGTGCCAATTGGCAAACAAGTACTTATCAAATTCAAAGAACTGCGTTTCGGTGTACGGGAAGAAGTGGTTTTTCGTTCCTACATTGTTTATGTAAGGAGTCGATAAAGCTCTAAGCTCATATGTTTTATAGAGTTGGCAAGGCAGTAATTGTTTGAACAAGGCAAAATTGAATGATGTGCCTACTTCTAAGTGTTGGCATATCTCAGAGAGACTTTCTTCTCCATTATATTTTGCAAACAAAACTAAATTTACACCAACATTGCAGGCGAGCAATTCACTTGGTATTTGTTTTGAGTAATAGGTTATACCATCCAGTTTTCTTCTCTTGCAGGCAAGCATAAGCATCTGTGGCAAGATGTACTCAGACTTAAAATTACGATTTGTTTCCTCAACTTTATACGAAGTACAAAGAGTCAGTACAAAAAGTTTCAAGAGACTAATAACATAATTCTCATTTTCTGACTCACTCAAAGTATTTTCACTTTCGTTAAATGCATATAAGGTGCTTATCGAAACAGTCAAGTTTAATACTTTTTGGGTATTATCCAAAAGAATAGGTGCGACATTGAAACGATGATCCGCTGGACATCCCATCTCCACCCAACAAGCGTAAGATGAATTGCCCAAATACAAACAAGGCAATCCCGGTATACTAAATCGTTCACTTTTGACAATGTGACGCTTGTTGAAAGGAATATGCAGCATATCTTCTGACGAGAACTCAACAACATTCTCAGACAATCTTGCTCGGAAAAACTGTACCTCAGAATAATCTGGTCCCCCGCCAGGGAACGCAATACTACTGTTAATATCCGTAATTGCCGGAGCTGCATCATTAAACTCATCAAGCATTTCGTTCACGATAAGTTGTGCATCAACCAGATCTCCCTGATAGTACAGAATGATAGATGAAATAATCTTTTTACGGTATTCTTTAACGGCAAGGACAATTTTATCGGAAGCTCCGCATCTTTCTAATTCAAAAACAAGGTCAGCAAGTTTTTCGACTATTCCAGGGTAATATTCATTATCTCTTTTAACAACAAGCGGCATTGCAAATTTCTGAAAATCAATTTTCTCTATCCAAGGATAAATGCTCATAATCTTCCTTCTTTCTATTCGCAAACGCAGTATACATACTGAAAGTACGTCAATAACGCAGAATATCATTTATAAATTACCCAATGAGTGATTTTATTATAGCATATATGTGAAGCATTCAACAACTACTAATGTATCATTTTGTTGATTTCCTCACGATTTCGTGATACAATAATTTTCAATGTAAGGAGGGAATCGCTATGGCTGTATCCTACAAAAAATTATTTCACCTGCTAATCGACAAAGGTATGACGAATGCCGAGCTGATGGAGAAAGCGGGGTTTAGTGCCAATATCATTACCCGTATCAAGCGTGACAATTATATTTCGCTTGATAGCATTGAGAAGATTTGCAAAACTCTAAATTGCGGAGTTGATGATATCTTAGAATTTACAGATGAGGAGAAATAACGATGGCATCAAAAGCAACTGTTAAGTCGGTAGAGCCGAATATCGCCGATTTAGTGAATGGATGGCTCAAATCATATAAAGTGGATTACAAATTGGAGCAGGAGTCCTTGAACACAGAAATCGACCAAGCCTTGAATGATTATTTTTCCAAGAATGGCGGCAAGGGTGGCAATCGACCTGATGCGAAGCTACTGCTGCGAGCCGATGATGGGAAATACTATCCGATTTTGATTGAATACAAAGGATACAAAGATAAGCTTGTAAAGCTGGATACTGAAGGAAATGTTGCAAACAGAAACGCAAAGAACCAACCTGATTATACAAATATCAACTCTTATGCGGTAAACGGTGCAGTTCACTATTCTAATGCAGTTCTGCACTACACAAGTTATACTGATGTTATTGCCATTGGTGTTACGGGCTATAAGGATGCGAGCGGAAATCTTAAGCATTTAATCGGCGTTTACTATGTTGCCAAGAGCAATTTTGGTGTTGGTCAAAAGGTAGATGAATATACCGATCTCTCCTTCTTGAAAAAAGAGCACTTCTCTGCATTTATCGAGAAGGTTAAACAATTATCGCTCCCCCAGGAAGAAATTGAAAAACTAAAGGAACGCAGAGAACAGGAAATTACTGCAAGCCTTGTTAAGCTGAATAATGATATTTTCAAAAGCGAAAAGGGTCTGAGTGAGAATGACCGTGTTTATCTTGTTGTTGCTTCTATTATGGCTACCCTTGGCGATGTGGAAAACAATGTATATCCGCTTGCCAAGGCTGATTTGAAGTCGTCCAACGAAAGAAATAATACAGACGGCGATATTATGATTCGCAAAATCGAGTCCTTCCTGGATGCCAAAAAGCTCCCCAAAGATAAGAAAGACCTGATTGTGCGAACTCTGCAAAATACGCTGACTATCGACAACATCAACAGAGCGGAAGATGGCGAAAGCCAGTTGAAACGAGTCTTTATCAAGATCGTCGATGACCTTGGCGTTTACTACAAAATAGGCTTAAACACAGATTTTACCGGAAAGCTATTCAATGAAATGTATTCATGGCTTGGCTTTACGCAGGATCAGCTCAACGATGTGGTTTTAACACCGCCCTATGTTGCGACACTTCTGTGCCGCCTCGCAAGAGTAAACAAGGACTCTTTTGTTTGGGACTTTGCCACTGGCTCGGCGGGTCTGCTGGTAGCCGCCATGAATGAAATGTTGGCTGATGCCAAGAAGATAATTAAGTCGCCCGAAAAATTGGCACGCAAGTCAGCGGAAATTAAAGCAAACCAGTTATTGGGTCTGGAAATTCTGTCCAATGTTTATATGCTTGCTGTCCTCAACATGATTATGATGGGCGACGGTAGCTCCAATATTTTGAACAAGGACTCTTTGAAATTTGACGGTCATTATGGCTTTGGCAAAACTGATGAGAAGTTCCCGGCGGATGCATTTATTTTGAATCCGCCTTACTCTGCGGAGGGTAATGGAATGATTTTTGTGGAGAAAGCTCTTTCCATGATGGAAAAGGGATATGCTGCCATTATCATTCAAAATTCCGCAGGCTCCGGCAAAGCAGCGGAATACAATAAGCGTATTTTGGAGCACAGCACACTTCTTGCAAGCATCAAAATGCCAATAGATTTGTTTATCGGAAAATCCAGTGTGTTGACTAACATATATGTATTCCGTGTTGGAGAGGCTCACCAAAAGGATGATGTTGTAAAATTCATTGATTTTTCTAACGATGGATATACCCGCTCCGATCGCAAAAAGGCAAGCAAAAACTTATTTGATACAGACAGGGCAAAAGAACGCTATCAGGAAGTTGTTGATTTGGTTCGTTTCGGAAAAACGAAGCTCAGTATTCTTACAGAAAAAGAATACTACGAGGGGCATATTGATCCAGATAACGGAAGTGACTGGAATCAAACCGCTCCGATCGACACAAAACCAACTTTGGATGATTTCAAAAAGACAGTAAGTGATTATCTCGCTTGGGAAGTATCAACACTTCTGAAAAATCAGCCTGCGGAGGATGACCGCCTGGGAAAATAGAAGCCTCACTTAATGAAAAATTACAAGCGGTTAAGTGGGGCGAATATACGCTTGGAGATTTGTTTAAAATTGAAAACACCTTGAGTTTCAATACAGATAAACTTGTTTCGGGAAAAGAATACGATTATGTAACAAGAACCTCATTAAACCAAGGAATTCTTCAAACTACAGATTTTGTGAACGAAGAGAACATAAATCCTGCTGGCACTTGGAGTTTAGGATTATTACAGATGGATTTCTTTTATCGAAAAAAACCTTGGTACGCTGGGCAGTTTGTTAGAAAAATCACACCTAAAATTGCGATAAGAGAATCTTCAATCTTGTTTTTCTCCACGTTGTTGAATAAACAAAAGCCAAGATTCTTATCGGTTCTTGTTCGTGATGTTGATAAAGTTTTCCTATCCACAAAAATACAATTGCCTACTCATAATGGTGAAATCGACTTTGACTTTATGGAATCGTTTGTAGCTGAGCTGGAAGCTCAGCGGGTAGCTGAGCTGGAAGCTCAGCGGGTAGCTGAGCTATCCGCTTACTTGACAGTAAGCGGATACGACAATTATGAATTGTCGGCTGAAGAGCTTAACGCTCTTCAAAGATTTACTGAGCTCGACGATGATAATTGGGGTACATATACCGTAGGTAATCTTTTTGAAAAAATAGCAACAAAAAAATTACCGTACAAGGCGAAGGAATTACCCAAGCAGCCCACTGATGATTATGTTCTTCCTTGTCTCACATCAAGTTTCCGAAATCAAGGATTGAACTATTATGCACCCAAAGCCGGAGCAACTGTCTTGAACAATGTGATTTCTATTCCTTCTAATAGTGATGTCTACAGAGCATATTATCAGACAAGAGATTTTACTGTTTTATCCGATGCTTATGCTATTCGCTGGAAATCCGGAAAAGTTGAACTCTCCCCGAATCAATATCTGTTCATGGTCATGTGCATTAACAAAGTAACCGACCTTCCTATTTATTCCTACAAGAACAAGCTTGGTGGCTGGAATGTTGTAAAAAATAAAGATATTAAATTGCCCGAAAAAGATGGCAAAATTGATTTTACGTTTATGGAGATTTTCATATCTGCCATCAAGAAACTGGCAATCAAGGAAGTTGTACTTTATAGTGATCGAAAGATCGCAGCAACAAAAGAATTGGTTTCAAAAAACAATTAACTGAATAGCTAAGCCAAAGGCGATCAACCGTAAAAAGTTGGTCGCCTTGTTTCATTACTACATAGCAAAGCCGAGCGCCCATGTCAACGGTCGAGATGAACGGGCTTCGCCCGACGTTGACAAGTTCTCCCGTCTCCGCTGTATGGTAATCAAGGGGGCGACAGCAAAAAGTGCTGCCGCCCCTGTTCATAAAAAAGTTGCAATTACGATACCAAACATCTCCTGTGCAAATATTGACAATCGGTGTCGCTATTTGTATAATGATGTCGTGGAAGTTTGTCCACACATAAAAACTGAATAAGAATGTTCAAACACATTTTGTGAAAGTCGGATTTGTCCGACACGGTATCGGTACACCGGAAGTGCCGAACTGCTCCACCATGCCTTTGGTTCTGCCGGCGGGAGCTGTACAAAGCAGAACTCGACTTTGATTTTTCAGAGCCGATTACATAGAACATCACTTTGAAGCGAGAGCTATGCTCCCGCCGATTTCTGATGTTTTGTGTAATCGGCTCTTTTTGTTTTGTCATTTTTCCAAAACACCGTTCAGTGCCAAATGCGTAAACCTGAAAAATCGGCGAAAACGAAAAGGCTGGGTAGCGTAGAGCAAGATTCTACCATGGGTCCAAATTTCGCCTATCGCTCAATTTGCCCCTCATGGAATCTTGTTGGGGAGTGCCTTCCCCAAACCCTGCATCTGTTCTGCTTTCGCAGAAGCGACGGCATCCGCCGACCAACCATTTTCACAAATGAAGGAGGAACCGAATGACCAAAACCTACAACACACCGAAACGTACACACATCGTAAAAACCCGTCTGGACGATGAAGAACACGCCGACTTTCTCCGCCGCTTGGAGATTTACGATATGAACCAATCGGAGTTCATCCGTGAAGCCATCTCCGGCGCAACCATCAAACCGACCATCGTGGCAACATTGGTCAGTGATGATCTGTTGGCTGCTGTCGGCAAGCTAATTGCTGAGTACGGCAGAATCGGTAATAACCTAAATCAGATTGCCCGACACCTCAATGAATGGCACAGTCCCTATCCCGCCATGGCAAAGGAATTGCAAAATGCCGTCGCTGATCTCGCCATTCTGAAATTTGAAGTGATGAAAAAGGTAGGTGATGCTGTTGGCAACGTTCAAGCATATAAGCTCTAAAAATGCCGATTACTCTGCCGCCGAAGCCTATCTCACTTTTGAGCATGATGAGTTCACCATGAAGCCTACTCTGGATGAAAACGGCAGACTCATTCCAAGACAGGATTACCGCATTTCAACACTGAATTGCGGTGACGAAGATTTTGCGATTGCTTGTCTCCGTGCAAATCTCCGCTACGGCAAAAATCAAAAAAGGGAAGATGTCAAAAGCCATCACTATATCATCAGCTTCGACCCGAAGGATGTTCCTGACCACGGACTGACCGTTGACCGAGCGCAGCAGTTAGGCGAGGAATATTGTAAAAATCATTTTCCCGGACACCAAGCGATTGTCTGTACCCATCCCGACGGGCACAACGGCAGCGGCAATGTTCATGTACACATCGTTATCAATTCTCTGCGAATTATGGAAGTTCCATTCATGCCGTATATGGATAGACCGTGCGACACCCAACCGGGCATGAAGCACCGATGCACCAACGCAGCTATGGAATACTTCCGTTCTGAGGTCATGGAGATGTGCCACGATGCAGGTCTGTATCAGATTGATCTGCTGAATGGAAGTAAGACAAGAGTGACCGAGCGTGAGTATTGGGCGAAGAAGAAAGGACAACTTGCACTGGATGAAGAAAACGCTGTCCTTGTCGAACAAGGCTTGCCGGTCAAACAGACAAAGTTTGAAACCGACAAGGACAAGCTCCGTGAAGAAATCCGCATGGCACTCTCCGATGCTGTCAGCTTTGAGGACTTTGCAGAAAAACTTCTCCGCCGTGGCATCACCGTCAAGGAAAGCCGAGGGAGATTGTCCTACCTCACACCAGACCGCACAAAGCCTATCACGGCACGAAAGCTGGGCGACGATTTTGATAAAGCTACTGTGCTCGCCGTCTTTGACAGAAATGCAAAACAGGTCAGAACGAAAACGCCTCCCATTCATTCTGCACCGACCATGCAAGATTTTATCAAACAGCAAAACTCTGTAAGCCGTATGGTGGATATGGATGTCGCCAAGGAAAAAGGTAAGGGTTATGAGCATTGGGCAAAGAAACACAATCTCAAAAACGCAAGCCGAGCCTATCTGTTGTACAAGGAAATGGGATTTGATTCTCCCGAAGCATTGGCTGCTGCTTGCGATGTCGCCCATGAGAAGCTGAGTGATATTCGCACAGAGATGAAATCTGTGGAAGCCGCAATCGCAGAAAAGAAAGAGTTCCGTAATTATGTGCTGAACTATCACAAGACTCGATATGTAATCGACGAACTGAAAGCCTGCAAGAATGAAAAAGCTCGTCAGAAATATCGTGACGAGCATGACAGCGACTTCATCATTCTGCACGCTGCCAAACGCTACTTTGATTCCAAAGGCTTGAAGAAGCTACCGAGCCACAAGGCGTTGCAGACGGAAGTGGAGCAGCTTATCAAAGAGAAAAACGAGCTTTACAACCAGTACCAGACCGCTAAGGAAGAAACACAGCGTCTTGATGCCATTCGTCATAATTTGGAGCAGACCCTTGGCAGAAAGATTGAACACAAGAAGGAACAGAAAAGATAATTCTTTCCCTTCGATTCCATTCCTATCTGGTGAGTGGACGTTTTGTCCACTCACCACGAGCAAAGCAAAGAAAGGATTTTTATATGAACAAAAATAAGAAGGCAATTGACATGACACCCGAAGAACTGAACGAGTGGCTGGCATCCTTGCCCGCACCGCAGGATGATGCACTTTGTACGCACTTCTCCGATCCCGATCCCTATTTCAAAATGGAGCATACATCCCGTGAGCAGAGCGAGAACCGCTTGTTTAACAAGGATGGGCATCTTACCGTTCGTAATTACTGTGCGGCAGAGTTGCCGAAGATCACCATGACCATCCGCTCCGGTCAGACTACTTACCGTTTCAGCGGAAGTTACGACGGTACAAGAAGTCTTTCCAGTAAGTTACTCGACCACATGGCAAAAGAAAATTTAAAATGCTCAAAAAATATTCTAATGAAAGGGTGGATTTATTCACGAATGTGTGATATGATATATACAAGCAATCCTGTATTGGCAGACTGCCCGCCGATTAAGGAGGAACAAGATATGAATAGGCAGTCTGACAAAATTACTGCGATCTACTGTAGACTCAGTCGTGATGATGAACTCACAGGAGAGAGCAACAGCATTGTCAATCAAAAGGCGATTCTCAAGAAATACGCAAAAGAACAAGGTTTCCGAAACATCCAGTTTTTCGTGGACGATGGTTACTCCGGTGCTAACTTCAACCGCCCAGATTGGAACCGCATGATTGAACTGGTAAAGGACGACAAGATCGGCGTTATCATTGCAAAGGATATGAGCCGTATCGGAAGAAACTATCTGGAAGTCGGTCTTTACACGGAAATGCTTTTTCCAGAACATGATGTCCGTTTCATCGCCGTAAACAGCGGTGTGGACAGCGCCAATCAGCAGGACAACGATTTTACTCCGTTCTTGAATATCATCAATGAGTTCTATGTCAAGGACAGCAGTAAAAAAGTCAAAGCGGTTATGAAGCAGAAAGGTGAATCTGGTGAGTATTTGACTACTAACCCGCCCTACGGCTACATGAAAGACCCCGACAATCCAAAGAGACATTGGATTGTGGATGATGAAGCCGCAGCCGTTGTCCGTCAGATCTTCGCTTGGTGCATGGAGGGCTTCGGTCCCTCTCAGATCGCCAAGAAGCTGAAAGAGGCAAAAGTGGATTGTCCGACAGTTCATTGGATGAAGATGGGACGAAATGCTCCTGCAAAGACACCTGATAACCCTTACGATTGGGCACCACGCACCATCACCGGCATACTGGAAAAGCGGGAATACCTTGGTCATATGGTTAACTTCAAAACCCGCAAGCAATCGTACAAGAGCAAAAAGAAACTCGAAAACCCTCCCGATCAATGGAAGATTTTCGAGAATACCCATGAAGCCATTATTGACGAAGAAACCTTCGCTCGTGTGCAGGAACTTCGCAAGAACAAACGCAGACCCGCCAGAACAGGCAAGACCAATATGTTCTCCGGTCTCGTTCGCTGTGCCGATTGTGGTGAGAAATTGTACTACTGCACCAGCAACAGTTTTGAAACCAGACAAGATCACTTCGTGTGCTCCACTTCTCGTAAAAAGGGCAAGGAGGTCTGCGACACTCACTTCATCCGAGCCGTGGTGCTGGAAGAAGGTACACTCCAACACATGAGGTTGGTGATACGGTGTGTTGCCGATTATGAAGATACGTTCCGCAGAGCGTTGGGTGCAAAGAGAAGCGAGGAAGCAAAGAAAGAACTTTCTGCCAAGAAGCGAATCCTGCAGAAATCCGAAAACCGTCTGGCTGAATTGGACAGATTGTTCAAGCGTATTTATGAGGACATGGTCAACGGGAAACTGTCCGAAGCTCGTTTTCAGATGTTAGCTGATGATTATGAGCAGGAGCAGGCAGACCTGAGAGTCAAGATTGAAATGCTTGAAAACGAAATACAGAATCAAGAAGATCAAGCGGAGAATGTTGATAGGTTTATTCGACAGGCAAAAAAATACCTGTACTTGGAGAAGCTGACCCCCACAATTCTGAACGATATGGTCAATGCCGTATATGTTCATGCACCGGACAAGTCCAGCGGACACCGAGTGCAGGATGTGACGATCAGCTACAACTATATCGGCATACTCCCCGCCAATTTACTCTATGACGTTATGAACGGAAAAGCGGCATGATTACTCATGCCGCCTTCCCGAAAACATTATTGTACTGTTTTATTGGACCGCCCCGAATGGGCACTCCTTTTTCATAGCTTTACGCCTTATTCAGCAAGATTTGTAATAAGAATATACTGAAATAGTTAAGCAGATTCCAGAAAAGAGAGAAATAAGCGTTCCGGCATGATTCTTCTAAAGACTTCATGTATAGTTTAGCAGAAACAGGGCCGTTGCGGCAAGCAACGCAAATTAACATTCTATGATTTGAAGTCACTTTGCAGCGTTGATGTGCTTTATCTGGTTTTCTCCACAGCTTCAGCGGAGGATAATATAAGAAATCCCCGACTCTGGTCGGGGATTTCTTATATTGGCAGCAATACGCAGTCCTTAGCCGTGCGCGGAGCTTCTGTTATCCGGGTTTGGACGCCAGCCGTCCATGAGCTTGTCGTTCTCCATGATAAAGGGACTCGCTGTATCCTGTCCCCATGAGGTGTCATATTTCCCCATAAGGTAATCGCTCAGTGCCGTTCGGTCGGCAAAGCGCAGCATCCGGTACGGCTCCTGAAAGGCAACCTTTTCTACAAAGTACAGCGTCCCGTCCTCTGCCGTCAAAAGAACGCCAACATGCCCGACAAACAGCAGAGATTCCTCCTCGGTCGGCTTATCGTGGAAGAATACCGTGATGAGACGGATTCTTTCATTCTCCCGAAAGGCAACGCCGCGGGAAGCCCATTCCTCTTGTACGGTTTGCACATGACGCTTGATCTCCGTGGTATCATCCGCCTTCATGGAGGAATACAGTGCGCGGAAATCTGCAAGGCTGCTTCCGCCCAACGCAGAGGGATCTGTTTTCAGCGTCTCCTCGTCCACAAACAGCACATCTTCACTGGAATTGATTTGAGAGTCTGCGCTCACAGAGAGGAAATCCCCAAACAGGTTCATGGCGGTGATCCGGCAGTTATAGCCCGGAAACGTCCCGTTCTTCGCCGTCCATTCGTCCTGCATGGTATAAGGGTCGTATTTCGTATACAGCAGCTCCGCTTCCTCAAAGCCATCCGTAAGCCATTCCTGCTTCACGATGTCATTAAAGTGATCCACACGGCGGAAAAAGCCCTGAATACGCCCATCTGACACGCCTGCGTCGGAGAGCAGCTCCTGCAAAAGCTCCCTCGAACCACTGTCGTTCAGGTTCGTGTATTCAATTTTTTCCAATGCCGGACGCTGCTCGGCTGCGCCGCAGCCTGCAAGTACGGCGGCAATAAGCACAACACATATAATAAAAGTGATTTTCCATCGTGATCTCATAGTTCTAATCTGTCCTTTCTTTGGCGATCGCTCGATTTGCTAAGGTTATTATAGCACCGGATCATAAAACCTATGTTAAGATATACAAAGTGTTGCGGCTTTTGCAGCAAGCAACTTTCCTCACATCTCCAGGTGTTCTGCCATGAGAAGCATTATCTGGTGCAGGCGGTGTGTAGGAGTATCGAAGCAAAGAGCCAAAAAACGCTCATGATTGCTTTCAATAAAGTGCGGCTGCGGAGATGTTCCTCTCCGCAGCCGCATTACGGTTTGTCAGCGCTTCAGCAGCACCTTCAGATCCTCTTCCGGCGTAGTGATGGGAGCAATACCGAAATTCTCTACAAGGTAGTTCAGCACATTGGGCGAGACGAACGCCGGCAGCGTGGGGCCAAGGCGGATATTCTTAATGCCCAGATACAGCAGCGTCAGCAGGATACACACTGCCTTCTGCTCATACCACGAGAGCACCAGAGACAGGGGCAGGTCGTTGACCCCGCAGCCAAAGGCATCCGCCAAGGCCAGCGCGATTTTGACAGCACCGTAAGCGTCGTTGCACTGGCCTACATCCATGAGGCGAGGCAGGCCGCCAATGGTTCCGAGATCAAGGTCATTGAAGCGGAATTTGCCGCAGGCCAGCGTCAGCACCACAGTGTCGGCGGGCGTCTGCTTGACAAACTCAGTATAGTAGTTCCGTCCGGGGCGGGCTCCGTCACAGCCGCCTACCAGGAAAAAGTGCCGGATAGCGCCGCTCTTTACCGCATCGATCACCTGATCCGCCACACCAAGCACCGCGCCGTGTCCGAAACCGGTCATGACCGTGCCGCCGCCGTTGATGCCGGTGAACGGCTTGTCCTCGTGGTAGCCGCCAAGCTCCAATGCTTTTTCGATGACAGGGGTGAAGTCCTTATCCTCGCCGATGTGCGTCATTTCCGGGTAGGATACCACCGCTGTGGTGAACACGCGGTCGGCGTAGCTTGCTTTCGGCGGCATCAGGCAGTTGGTGGTAAACAGCACCGGTGCAGGGATGTCGGCAAATTCTCTTTGCTGATTCTGCCACGCCGTGCCGAAGTTGCCCTTGAGGTGGGCATATTTTTTCAGTTCAGGATAGCCGTGGGCAGGCAGCATTTCGCCATGGGTGTAGATGTTGATGCCTTTACCTTCGGTCTGCTCCAGCAGCAGCTTCAGGTCGTGGAGGTCGTGGCCTGTGATGACGATGAACGGCCCCTTCTCCACCGTCAGCGGGACAGTGGCAGGCGCGGGCGTACCGTAGCTTTCGGTGTTGGCCTTATCCAGCAACGCCATACACTTGAGGTTTTTCTCGCCCACCTCCATGACGATGGGCAGCAGCGCATCCATGCCCCAGTCCTCGCCCACAGCAAAGAGTGCCTTGGCGAAAAAGCGGTTTACTTCCTCGTCGGCATAGCCCAGTACCATGGCGTGATGGGCATACGCCGACATACCACGCACACCGAAAAGGATGAGAGATTTGAGGCTGCGAATATCCTCCTGCGCGTTCCAGAGCAAATTCATATCATAATCATCATTCCGCCCACAGCGAGAGCCGCAGCCAGAGCAGTTTGGTGCCAGTCGTTCCCTTTCCGCGTGCACCTGTTCGATCAACTCGCGAATGGTCTTTTCGTTGAAGTTCACATTAGTGACGGTGGTGAACAGTCCCTCGATCATCAGCCGCCATGTATCGGCATTGACCGGTGTATCGCCGTCCGTGGCTCTTGCCAGCCCAATAAGCGCGCCCGTCAGCTCGTCCTGAAGTTCCGCTACATCGGCGGTCTTACCGCAGACACCAGCCTTACCGGTACAGCCGGTACAACCCGCTGTCTGCTCACACTGAAAGCAAAACATTTTATGATCCATTATCGTTTTCCTCCTATTTCGGTTCAAATTATGTCCTTTTATCAGAAGCTCACGCCTCCTCGAAGAACTCCTTGCCCACATTGCACAGGTGGCACTCAAAATCCTCCGGCACCTCGCTCCAAGGCGTTCCGGGGGCGATGCCGCCCTCTGGATAACCTGCGCTCTCGTCATATTATCAACCGCAAAGACTGCATATATACTTCATTGTGCTTCTTCCTTCCTTTTTCTAATGATTTTGTTATTCTTCCACCAGCCGGCCGTCCACTGTCACGGTAACCACCTGCCACGGAATGAACTTCCCACTCTGCCGGAGCGCCTTTTTCGCCGCCAGTTCCAGCCCGCCGCAGCAGGGTACCTCCATGCGCACGACGGTGACGCTTTTGATGTCATTCTCCCGAATGATCTCCGTCAGCTTTTCGGAATAGTCCACGCCGTCCAGCTTGGGGCAGCCCACGAGGGTGATGTGCCCCTTGATAAACCGCTCATGAAAGGCGGCGTAGGCGTAAGCGGTGCAGTCGGCGGCAATGAGCAGCCGCGCGCCGTCAAAATACGGGGCATTCACCGGCACCAGTTTGATCTGCACCGGCCACTGGGAAAGGCGGCTCATCTGCTGGGCTTGCGGCGTTTCCACGGCGGGCGCGTCCTGACGCTGAATATTCCGGGACTGGCTGCCGGGGCAGCCGCAGGGCAGGGTCATGCCCTCTTTCCGCATTTTCCGCTGCTTATTTTCCATGACGGCCTGCTCGTCATAGGCCGCCGCCTCCCGCTCTACGAAGGTGATGGCCCCGGTTGGGCAAGTAGGCAGGCAGTCCCCCAGCCCGTCACAGTAATCGTCCCGCATCAGCCGCGCCTTGCCGTCCACCATGGCGATGGCGCCCTCGTGGCAGGCTGCGGCGCAGGCGCCGCAGCCGTTGCATTTATCTTGATCAATTTCAATGATTCTCCGTTTCATCGCAAGACCCCCTTGCTTTTGTGGTTTGATTATAATAGAATTAAATCAACAAGTCGGTTGAATTTTCAACGAAAGAGGATTTTTATGAAAGAATTTTTCCCGGTACTTCATACGGCGGCACTTTTCTCCGGCATTTCTGACGAGGAGCTTGCCGCCATGCTCTCCTGCCTTGACGCAAGGCTCGACACCTTTCCCAAAGGCTCCCGCCTGCTCCGCGCCGGAGACGCGGTGGATGAAGTGGGGCTTGTGCTGGCAGGCAGCGCCCTCATCGTGCAGGAGGATATCTGGGGAAACCGCAACATCCTTTCCAAGACCGGGCCGGGGCAGACCTTTGCGGAGGTGTTCGCCTGTGCGCCGGGGGCGGTGCTGAATGTGAGCGTGGAGGCGGAGAGCACGGTGACGGTGATGTTTCTGCATATAAGACGCGTTTTGAGCGTGTGCCCCTCCGCCTGCTCCCACCATAGCCGGATCATCCGCAACCTGCTGGGCGAACTGGCAGAGAAGAACCTGCGGCTCAACGAAAAGCTCACCCACATGGGCCAGCGCACAACGCGGGCAAAGCTGATGTCCTATTTTTCCGCCGAGGCGCAGCGCCGGGGTGGCTATGAATTCGACATTCCATTCTCCCGCCAGCAGCTTGCGGATTATCTCGGCGTGGAGCGCAGCGGGCTGTCGCTGGAGCTTGGAAAAATGCGGGATGAGGGCCTGCTTGACTTTCATAAAAGCCATTTTCTTCTCAAAACGCCGGATGCGGACAGACTCCTTCCTTCTATGCGTTAAGGAGTCCCGATTTCGGGTGTATCGGAAAGTGCGGATACACCGGGCCGCCACGGAGCGTTGGGCTTTTGCAGGCTATGGTCTGCAGAGATTGGCAGGACAGCGTCAGCTCGTACAATCTGATTTGATCATACCCACAGCCGCTTTGGCTGTGGGTATTTTCTGTTTGAACTCTAAAAGCTTTGCAGAACGCAAGGAGCCTAATGCCAAATTCAGCATGTCACCAACTATGAGGAAAACATCTTTTAGAGGAAGGTCAAAAGGTTCGACAGGGAAGATGAACAGTGTCCTTTTGCGATGCCGCTTCCGAAAGGTTGCGGCTTCGCCCCTTAACGAAGACTTTAAGTTAAATCTGTTATACTGCTGCAGTCCCCTCAAAAATACAGACAGGAGAAAAAATTGACCGTATGATGAAAAAAAGATATCTCGCTATTCCCATTCTTGCAATCGCACTACATTTTTTGCTATCCAATCTATTATATTTCCTTGTGGAAAGGCTCGTTTTGGATATTTTTCATATCCCCCCGCAGCAATTTATGAAACACTCATATTGGGGCGAGATTTTGATCTACGCTGTTCTTATCCTCGTATTCTTTACGCTCTATAAACTGCTTTGGAGGAAAGAGATAAGCGAACCGCGCACAGCGACAAATTTTAAAGATGTGCTTGGCAGTCTGGTCGTGGGATTTGGCATTTGCGGGATCTCCGGTCTTTGGATCATGCTGGCAGAACAGCTTCCCTCGCTGCAGAAAAGCGTTGAGGCAATAAACGCCGGTGCTGAAAATATTGCCGGCGGAAATGCATTTGGAACATTTATGATTGCGGTGATTGCTGCACCTGTTGTAGAAGAAATTCTATTCCGCGGCATTGTGCTTCGCTCCATGCGGAAATTCATCCCCGTTTGGGCCGCGATTCTAATATCATCTGTACTCTTCGGCGTTTATCACCTGAATATCGTGCAGGCTGCCTATGCCACCTTCATGGGTATTGCCGCAGGAATCCTTTACGAGAAGAAAAAGAACCTGCTGTTTCCCATCCTCGTGCATTTCGCAAACAACCTCATTACTATGCTGCAGGGCTTTGCGCCATCCGAAGTGAATGAACTGATCAGCATTTTTATTCTGATTATGATTGCTCCGGCAGGGTATGTCATCTGCCGTTCACTCAGACAGGGCAAAAGAGCAGATAGCATGTAAGGTTTTTATACAATGTATAAAGCATACAGCGGCACAGAGCAACTCTCTGTGCCGCTCAGCCTGTAGAAAAAGTCTGTCCTAGCGATCACGCCAAGGCAGGCTTTTTCGTTTGAAAAGGAAAAAATAGCAGCCAAGAAAAATAATCGGCCGGAAAAATCCTTCTCCTCCTCTTCCCCGGAGAAGGATTTTTCCGTTTCCATTTCCAAGTGGCTAGTTTTTTCAAATTCATGGCAGCAAATTTAAGCTT
>NZ_JAQEXK010000021.1:0-32262 GCF_027693185.1 Butyricicoccus sp. OF27-2pH9A | reverse complement strand
CCTGTACCATTTGTTTCCCCGGACGGTCAGGCTGTCGTGCCGCTTCCAGCGGTATTCATTTCCGGCGCGGGTAAGCTGCTCTCCCTGTGATTGCAGGAAAGAAACAAGGTCGGCTTGGTTGGCGCGGTCTATCTGTTCTTGGGTGTAATACATAAAAGTTCAACTCCTTTCAGCGGTCTATATCATGCTGTTTGGTGCGGCTCTGCGTCTGCTCCGGCTGGTCGGCGCGGAGTGCAATATCCACGCACCTGCGGATTTTTTGAAGCTCGGCAACCTCGGCGCGGGTATCTTTCAGTTTGGTATAATCGCTGTCCCTCTGTGTTTTGAGGTCAGCATATTCCTGTTCCCATTCCGCAACAGGTAAGGTCTTTGTTCCTTTAGGCAGATTTGCATGGAGATAGCGGCTTGCTGCGTTCCATAGGGTCAGCTCGGCGCGGTGGGCTTCCTCGTACTTGTCGCGCTTGTTTGTCCAGCCGTTTTGCAGCTTTTTCAACTCATCGTGAATGGGCTTGTACTCTGTATAGTTTTTCCCGTATTCAATTAGCTTTTGCAGCTTCTTCATGCGTTCCTCGGCGGGTTTCATTCCCTCCCGGATTGAATAGGCTTTATCCCTGACAGAGGAAAGAGAAGCGTCCAGCTCGTCAAGATTAGAGATGCCATGCTCGGAAAGATAGTTGACCGTTGCCGCTATGGTTTTCAGTTCATCGGCTGTGTGCTGTTGTTGCCAACGCTGCGAATATTTCCGGCTCTTTTCTCTCTGAACGCTCAAATACTTCATCAACAGATCTGCAAGGTTGGGAGATTGCGGCGGCTGTTTTGGGGCGGTTTCCCGCGCTTTGAACAGGTCGGCAATCCATTCTTTGAGCTTGCTAATCTGCGCCCGGATTTCCCGGATAAGGCGGTTTGCCTTTTGAATACTGCGGTTCAGCTCGCCTTTCTCGGTGGCTATGCCTTTCTTCTCCATTTGACAAGCCGCTACGCCCATGTGGACGGTAGGCAGCTCGTCAATGCCGCGCTCGGCGTTGCTGCGGTGGTCGATACGCTCCGGGTGTCCGGCGCGTTCAAGGTAGGCGTTTGAAATATCCGCCCATGCCTTGCGCCACAAAAGCGCGTTGCCCTTGTCGTTCCAGCCTGTGAGGTCAACTTTGTGTGTCTTATATCTGCCGCTTGGCAAGCGTATGCGCTCGCCGTTTTCGTCAAGGTCATATTCCTTTTTGGACTTCGCCGCCCATGCGCCGCGCTCGTCAAGGGGGCGCATGGTAAGCATGATATGACAATGGGGGTTGCCGCTGTCAGTGTCGTGAATGGCAAAGTCAACGCACATTCCTCTGGAAACAAATTGAGAGGAACAGTATTCCCGGACAAGCCGGATCTGTTCCTCTCTGGATAATTCTATGGGGAGTGCTGCGTCAATCTCTCTGGCAAGCTGGGCGTTCCCGGCTTTCTCGTAAAGCTCCACACTGTTCCATAGGGTAGCGCGGTCAGAGAAAGAGGGCGGGGCATGGGGCGGCAATAGGATTTCCGTATGGACAACGCCGCGCTTGCGGGTGTAGTCATGGGTCATTCCGTCCCACTCGTTTGTGATTTTCTCGCCGCTTCGGTAGGCGGCTGCGGCAACGGCTGATTTGCCCTTGCCCCGGCTGACAATGCTGATATTACAATGATAGATGGCTATGGGTATCACCTCCCGGATAGGATAACAAGACCCGCAAAAATGGTACAGACACCAACGGCGGGTGTACTGTTTTTGTGGGTGTGCAGGGATAGCCGCGTAAGCGGCGCAAGGGGTGCAGCCCCTTGTTGCGGCAAAGTCGCCATATCGGAGCGCGGGGAAAGTTCCCTGTGCGGAGATGAGCCCTCGGCAGAGCGCACACGCCCGCAAGGGTGTATAAGTGCGCCCTTTGTTCCAAAGGGATTACTCCGCATTCCCGTCCCCGGCTCGTTTTTTCAAAAACTCCTGTGCTGGCTCGCTCATCAAGGCAAGCCGTAAAAAGGCTTTCGCGTCCTCGTCCGGCATGGCAATCAGCTCCGGCACAAGGCTCTCCATGAAGCCGCCGCGCTTACAAAGCCTGTGGTTTCTCGCCTTGCGTTCCTCGACGGATAGCTTCTGCTTGATGATTTTCTCCCGGTTTTCAAACTGCCGGATTTTCTTCTTGCCTTCCTCAATCTCGGCGGTCAATTCCTCACGGGTTTTCTCCCTCGGTTTCGTCATAGCTGGTCGCTCCTTTCTGCCCGTAGGCATGGAAAAAGGGCAGTCGATTTTCTCGGCTGCCCTTGTGGATAATATATTTAGTTTTAATAAGCAGAACTTATAATTTCAAAGCTTAAATTCATATCAGCATTTGCGGCTTTTTCTTCATTTTCTATTGGTTGTATCACAAATTCAAATGTAGGCTCATAGTCCCCGTCCTGCAAGGTTTCTCCACCCAAAATCTCGATATGATACCAGCCATTTGCAAGTTCGACAATTGGCTTTTTATTCTGTCTGTAATAAGAAATTAGAGTTTTCACTTTTTCGGGAGTAAACTGTTTTAATATGTGCCATGTAAAAAGCATAAGCATATTATTATCCACTTTGAGGGAATAACCACTCCTTCTAAACTGCAATCGGCTTTCCCCTTTGCACAACTCCGGTTTATCACCAGAGAGATTAAACAATACGGTATAAGGATAGTTTTCAATGCCACTCATGGGGATAACAATACCTTCACTAAAAGCCCTATCCCCACTTTCATTTGTGGTAAATTCCGTTGCCAAATCGTCTGAAAGATTATTGGCTCTTTTCCAACTTTCCAGTAGTAAAATGTCACCAAGAATAAAATAATTAACAAGATCGTTTAATACTTCCGTAAACTTATATATCATAGTAAACCTCCTCAAAATTTCGATTTGTTGTTCTTTTTTCAAGAGAAGTATAGCACAGGATTATGAACAAATCCACCTCATTTCAGTCTGCTGGCGGCATTGTTTTCCTTGGCAAACTGCCGCGCTGCTTCCCGCCGTTCCTCACTGTATGGGGCGGTCAGACGGAAAGAGAAGCGGCCTTTCTCAATATCAAACTCCATGCAGCCCGTTTCCGGGTCTGCGTCGGTCTGCTGGCAGATCGCCGGATAACGGCGGCTGTATGCAAGCAGACGCTTCTTCAAGGCGGTGTTGTGGGTGCGGATATGGATAAGGGGGTCTTTCTCGTCAAACCAAATGTCGGTGGTCTTTTCCCGCTTGGTAAGCCCTGTTCTCATAAGCTCTCCTTTCTGCGCCCCTGTTATGCAATAGGGGCATTTTTCGGGTGTTTTCTCCGGCTCTTGACTTGGAGAAAACGGCGTTTTTGACGATAAAAACCGCCCGGACGGGGAATGGTTCGTCAGGGCGGCTGTTATCGCAAGATTTCCGATTTTTCCGGCTCTTGACCGTCAGACGCGGATAAACGCGAGCTGTCGGCAAGCACCAGTTTGAGCAGCTTGTCGCGGAATGTTTCTGTGCTGCTGTGATTGAAAAACAACTCCGCAACAATGGTCTGCCCGTTCCTCTGGGTCGTGATGATACTGTCGGGGGTCTGTTCTGCCATAGGCGGCTCCTTTCTTTGGGCGCAAAAGAGGGATTTCCCGTAGTTCGGAAAATCCCTCTTGGTTGACGGTTATTCTGTTTTACTGTGTGGGCTGTGCGGCGGCTGCCTGTGCCTTTCGCCTTGCCCGGTATTCCCGCGCTTTCATGCGGTCATACTCCCGCTGCTTTTCAAGATTTCTCGCCCGGTATTCCCTTGAATAGTTGCGGTGGTAGGCGCGGCTCTTTTCCTTTTTGGCTTCTTCGATTTCCTCCCGCATTTGCCGGATTTCCTGCTCGGTCGGCTCTGCAAGCTGTGTCACTTCGTTCTCAAACTTGCCGATATAATTGAAATATATGCTGATGTGCTGGATTGCGTATCTCGCCCTTTTCTGGTCGCGCTCATGCACTTCAATCCGGCTGATAAACTCGTTGAGAATGGCGGGGGTAAGCTCGGTAAAGGCAGCATGGCGTTCCGTCAGCTTCAAAAACTTCTGCGCCCGTCCTCCCGCGTTCTCATAAGCGGATAGCTGCTCTTGGAGCGTGGCAAGCTCCGCTTTCAGCGTGTAGTATTCTTCTGAATACTTCTGCGACATCTGCTCATAGCGGTCTTGTGAGATCGCGCCGAGGGCGTTGTCCTCATAGAGCTTGTTCAGCACCTTGTCAATCTGTTCAAGGCGCGTCGTGATTTGCGGGATACGCTTCTGCTGTTTCTTGGTCTGGTTGGTCTGCTGCATGGCAAGGTTCTTTTTCACTAAGGCTTCAAACTCCGCCCGATTGCTGATAGAATAGTCCTCGATTTTCTTCAGCACTTCCGCGATGGTCTGCATGAGCAAGTCCGCGTCCATGATGTGCGGGGAATGGCATTTGGGGTTCTTGGCTTTTCCCTTGTGGTACTCGCTGCAAAAAGCAACATGCCGCTTGCCGCCGTTCCGGTAATCTATACGAATGTGCATTTTTGCGCCGCAGTCCTTACAGAAAAGCAAGCCGGACAGAGGGTGGATTTCCCCGTCCCCGTTGGGGCGTCTGACGGGTGCGTTTTCCAAAATTCGCTGTACGGTTTCAAAATCGCTGCGGCTGATAATCGGCTCATGCACATTTTCTGTGATGTGCCACTGGCTCCGGTCTACATAGTGGTTATGTTTATCCCGGAAATGCTTTGTAGTCTTGAAGTTGACTACATCTCCGCAATACTCCTGCCGTGTGAGGATATTGGTCAAGGTGGCTTTGTTCCACTTGCAGCGGTTATCCTCGTTGAGCGTCTTATTTTTACAGGTTCCCCGCCCCCGGTCTTTCATGTAGAAAGTGGGGGTTGGGATTTGCTTCTGTGTCAGATATACGGCGATTTGATTGCGGTTCTTCCCGCCGATAAACAGACGGAAAATCAAACGGACAACCTCGGCGGCTTCTTCGTCGATTATCCAAAAATCCTTGTTGTCCGGGTCTTTGACATAGCCGTAAGGGGCTTCGGTGACAATCGGCTTTCCACTCATGCCTTTGGTCTTAATGCCCGTTTTCACTTTCTTGCTGATGTCCTTTGCGTACCACTCCGACATGATATTGATAAAGGGCGCAAACTCCAATGTGTCGGGCTTCTCGCTGTCTATCCCGTTGTTGACCGCGATAAAACGCACATTGTTCCGTCTGAATGTCTCCATCGCGTTGCCGACTTGGAGATAATCGCGCCCCCAGCGGGTAAGGTCTTTCATAATGCAGACACCGATTTTCCCGGTTTCCACATCGTCCATCATGCGGGAGTAGGCGGAACGGTCAAAAAATCTGCCGCTTTCGTCATCGTCGATGTAGTGCCGGATATTGGTTAGGTGCTGCCCTCTGGCATAGTTCTCCAAAAATGTTTTTTGGTTCTGTATGCTGTTGCTCTCGCCGCCGTCCCTGTCCTCGTCGCCTACGGAAAGACGGGAGTAAAGGGCTGTAATTTTGCTATAATCAGTCATGTGCATAACCTCCTGTGCGTCCATGTATGTGTCATTTACACTTAAAATTATGCACTCCACCGGGCAGAACCGTATTCCTCGCCCTTGCGGTACTTCTTGGCGTTCTTGCCCTTGCTGTACACGATGAGCCGGACAGCCACCGCCCCGGCAACGCCCACGCACAGGTCAAACGGATGCAGGCTGGATAGCGGGTTTGCAAAGGCGGCGGAGATGCCGCCCGTCAGGTGCAGCAGCTTTGCCGAAGCATCTGCGCCCGCCGCAAGACGGTACGCCTGCCCGCATTTGGCGAACAGGTACACGAACAGCAGATACGGCAGATTCAGCACCAGCAGTTTTTTCAGTTCAGGCTTCATTGCTCTAACCCCCTTTGCTTGATTTTTTCTTTAGCGCGTTTCGGCTGCTGGGCCGCTTTCTGCTTGGCTGCTGTCAGCACCTTGCGGATGGAGGGCCGCTGCTCCTTGGAGAGTGTTTTGGCCGTGAACTCCCGGAACGCCTGTTCCAGATTGTCCGCATCCTTGGCCTTGAAGATCACGATGTAGTGGGGCGGCTGGGTGGTTTTATCCTTGCGTAAGGTAAAGTCCACGCCGTACTTCTTGGCGCAGGGCTTGAACGCCCCGATGTTCGCCTCCGTGACTTCAATGTTGGTCAGAGCCGCGCCGTGGGCTTTCAGCTGTTTCAGGCTTTGCCTGCCGTGATGCAGCTTTGGCCCCTTGACCCGGTGCTGCAAATATTTTTTCAGGGCGGCTTGCAGCGCTTGGGCGGTGAGCTTGCCCGTTTTCATGGACAGGGCAATGGTTTTCTGGGTGACTTCTTCCTGCATTCAGCATTCCTCCTTGGCAGGTAGTCGGAAAAGCAGCAGCTAGGGTGGAACCACCAGCCGCCGCAGGTAAATGGTTCTCATGGGTAGACGCTCCTTTCGGTCAGGTGTTGGGCGGGCGGCCCCAATCAGGCTGCGCCATATCGTGCGCCACAAGGGACGCATAGTAGCTGTTGATGGTGCTGGGCGCGTTAAAAAGCATGGCCCGCAGGTATTGCTTGATGTTGCGGACTTTGGTGGTGTTGTCCCGCAGACAGTCCATGACGAACTCGATGTGATGGCTGTCCAGCTTCAAGAATTTCGCCTTGACCAACTCTGCCGGGTAATCGTCCCCGGCCACCCGGATGGACTTGCGGGAAGTGCAGACCGTTTCCAGCAGGATGTCCACGATTTCGTCCAGCTGTTCCCGGTCTATCCGGGGATTCTGGGTGAGGGTGTCATACTCGATGTTCTCCAAAATCAGGTCCCGGTAGATTTGATAGGCCGTTTCCTTTCGGCTTCCTGTCCGTTCCGGCGGCGGTGCCGCTGCCTCGTCCTCGTCCAAAGGCAAGGGGTTTGGGGAATGGATAGGAATGGAATCGGTATTTAATCCCTCTTTCTTTTGTTTTTCTGTAATTAGTTTATCTTTATTTAATTGCATTGGATTTTCCAACGTAGGGTTTTCCTGCGTGGGATTCTCCAACGTTGGGTTTTCCAATGTAGGTGAAACCGATGCAGGAACAGGCTGCGGCAGCTCGAAGATCACATAGTCTGCACCTCGCAGCCGCCCTTTCTCGTCCCGTTCTCTGGAACGCTGGATGTAGCCTGCCTGTTCCAGTTCCCGGATGGCCTGCCGTATCGCGTCAATGCTTTCCCGGTTGATACGGGCCAGCCCTTGCAGGGTGTAGTCCCAATCTTCCGGCAGGGAGAGCATTTGGGAGAGTAAGCCTTTGGCTTTCAGGGATAAGTTCCTGTTCCGCAGGTGGTGGTTTGACATGACCGTGTAGCCGCTGTTCTTTTCTACCCGAAAAACTGCCATTTCACGGATGCCTCCTTTCGTTGCAAACAAAAAAGCAGCGTTCATTTGCTCCCAGTGATGGGAGAAGTGAACGCTGCGCGTACTTGATAATTTTGGGGTTGTGTGGTATATAAAAGGCAGCTGTTTTTTCAATACAGCCGCCCATCGGGGTGCGATACAAGCAAGTTGCTATCCGATGGCCTCAAAAACAAATTGTACTACGATTGTTTTCAAAAAATGCTGTATCACTACTCGCACCAGATAAAGCCGTTCTTTCGTTGGAAAGAGCGGCTTTTTTGTAACTTATTTGGCATTTTCAAAATCCTGAAAACTGCATTAAAATCCAAGCCGAAACAAAACGGATGCCTCTCCAAGCACAGAGAAGCATCCGTTTTGCAATTTCAATTATTTAACGTAAAGGTATAGCCGCAGCACACAGCAAATCACGAAGCGACAATCACACGGATTTTCCCGCCGTTTTCCGCCGTTTTATTGGCGTATACGCGGAAGCTCGTATAGTTGGATTTCGCCGTCTGCAGCGAAATAAACCTGTTCTGCTCCGAGATATAAACGCCGATATTCTCTGCCAGCTCGTAATAGCCGTCCTTGGTACGGACACCGGAGGAACCGTCAAATGCAGACGACTTTACCGTATCGATCAATGTCAGCTTGAGCGTATCCAGTGAGGTATTGACAATGCTTGCATCGGTTGAGTACCCTCTGGGGACTGCAATCGGTACACCGCCCAGACCGCGCGGCAGCGTGAGTACACGGAATGTGCTTTCCTCCTGCTTTGCCCCGTCCCAATGGCGGAGCACAACATATTCCGGAGAATTGCCATTTTCCTCATCCGTCTTATCTCGCTTGCCATAGCCAATACCATAAATCCAGCTTTCTCCGGTCACATCGCCCAGAACAATATTCGTAACCGTACCTGCATTATCCTGCACGGTATACTTAATCTGCGAAGCCGGAACCGAGGTCAGGTCAATATCGCTGACGTTGATCGCGTTCAGCGGTGCGCCGGAGAGCACCTCCTCATACACGCGCACCTTGGAGGAAACGGCGTTACCGCCCAGTTTTCCCTCCGCAACAGACCAGTTTCCGGCGGTCTTTCCGGAAAGCGTGCGGCGAATCAGGTCTGCCCCCTCACCGGACTGGCTGACCGTAACCAGACGACCCATCACATCGGTTTTTACGTCCTTGGCGATCGGAATATCCCGCAGGGTCAGACCGTTTGTCAGCGTGACCGTAGCCTTTTTCCCGTCAATTTTGGTGACAATGCCCTGCATCTCCGCGCTGACATCCTTTTTCGGGTACGCAGCCACAACATTGCCGTCCGCGTCAAACAGCAGCGTGATGTAATCGTTCAGCTTCATATCCTTGAACGTTGCCGCCGCCTCGGAGGAAACCTCAAAGTCCTTTCCCAGAATCTTCACCTGAGAGGGATGGCTGTACGTTGTCGAGTCGGTCTGATATTTTCCGCTCAGCTTGGTATCCGAAACGATCGCCTGACGGTTTGCGGCATCGAGCGTCACAACATCGTACTTTTTCAGCTTGCTCGCGTCGATCTTCGCACCGTTTTTGATGATCGTATACTCCGCCGGAATCCTGCGCGATGTCGCCAGACCGTAAACGAACGAGTGTGCGGCGCCTGCTGTCGTTTTCGGCAAGACTGCCATCAGCTGCAGCACGCCGTACTCGTTGTAGTACAGGGTCAGCGTGTCGCCGGACTGCAGGTTCGCCCATACATTTTCATACTCGCCCATGGCATAATCGCGGCTGATATACAGCTTGGTCTTACGGTCCGGACGCAGTGTTCCGTTCGTGGTAACGATACGATCTGCTGCCGCATTGACAACCTCATAAGTTTCGGTCTTGTTGCCGTTCGGAATCACACCGACCGCAACCTTGCTGCTGCCCTTGCCGATAACGATTGTGCCGTACACACCGATCATGCTGCTGTCCAGCGTACCGGCGGTCTTACGGGGAGATTCCGTATCCACAACACCGTCCTCATAGAACAATGCCGCATCCGCAGCAAGGGCGCTGTATGTCTTTCCGGTCTCAAGCAGAATGCAGTCCTTGACCGTCGAGGACGCGACCTTGTCGAGCAGTGTGCTGCCTTCTTCTCCCTTTTTATCCGTATTCAGAGCGTTCAGCAGAAGCACCGCCGCGTCTCCGCGCTTGACTGCGGCATGTGCATCCGCAATCGTGACACCGTCCGTCAGACCGATGGCCTGTGCCTGCGCGATATAGTCCGCAGGCCAGAACGGACCGACGTCCTCCTCTTTATAGCCCAGCATACGCAGCAGCATGGTGCAGACCTCACCGTAGCTGACAATCTTATCCGGGCCGAAGCTGCCGTCCGCATAGCCGCGGATAATGGCCTTTTCCTTCAGTTCCGGATGGCGTACTGCCGCGTTGATATACGGCGCTGCCCAGTGCGAATGCTTAACATCCGGAAAAATCGTGTAGCTGGCATACGGACTTACATCCGTCACACCCATGGCAGTAACCGCCAGCTTGCAGAACTGCGCCCGCGTCAGCGCCTTACCCGGCGCGAAGCTGCCGCCGCCTACGCCCTGCATGATACCCAGTGCATCCAGAACGGCGGCCGTCTGCGATACCCTGCTGTCTGAAATATCGGTAAACACCGCCGAAGCCGGTGCAACCATAATCAAGCCTGCCAGACACAGGCTGACAAATCTTTTTTTCATTTTCCTACCTGTCCTTTCCTTTTACTGCGTCCGCAGCGCATCTACCGGCTGCAGATTCGAGGCTTTATTGGCGGGATACAGTCCGAAGATAATACCCAGCAGCGCAGAAAACAGAAATGCGCCGATGACCAGTCCCGCAGAGGGCAGTACGGTGAACTGCTCCACGGTCGGCATGTAGCTGTTCTGCGTTTTCGCAAGCAGCAGATTGCCCAGCACCGCCGAAAGGAAACAGCCGAGCACAATGCCGATTACACCGCCGCAGCACGAGACCACCGAGGCTTCTACCAGAAACTGCCCGATAATATCCCGCTTGCGGGCACCGATTGCCATGCGGATACCGATCTCGCGGGTGCGCTCGGTGACAGACACCAGCATGATATTCATGATGCCGATACCGCCGACGAGCAGCGAGATTCCGGCGACACCGCCGCCGAGCAGCGCAAGCATGTTGTTGGAGGACTCGCTCTGCTCCTGCCACTGGCTGTCCGACGAAGCAGAAAAGTATCCGTTTCCCGCCTCGCAGCGTCCCTGCATAAAGCCCGGCAGAAGCTCGTCTGTCAGCTCGGTAATCGCTTCCTTGTCCGCCGCCTTCACGATATACTGGCGGTCTGCCATGCCGTATACACTCATCATCGTGCTCTGCAGCGTGTACGGCATCACAATCATCTGATCGTCTGTATTCAGCTTACCGTCATACTTGCCGGCATACACGCCGATGACCTCAAAGCCCTTGCCGCCAATCTGCAGCTTCTGCCCGATCGGACTCATCGCCCCGAAGAAATACTTGCGCAGTGTTTCTCCGATCACACAGACGCGGGCGCACGTGCGGCAGTCCGCAGCGGAAATATCCCGTCCGGCGGAAATCGCATGACTTGTCACCTCGCCGTAATGCTCGTTGCCGAAGTACATATAGGTGTAGCCGCTGTTGCTGTCGTTGTTATCCAGCCTTTTGGCCCGGTACTGGATGCCGCTGTTCTGCCAGTCGTAATACTGGCTCTGCGGCGACCATGCGGCGATTTTGTCGGACAGATCATTCGTCATATAGTCCTCAAACTCCTGCCAATCGCGGTTTTTGGCACCGTATCCGTAGATGTCGATGCGGTTGACGCCCATCGCCTCATACTGCAGGCGCTGCAGCTTGCTCGTGCCCTGAATCGACGCCACGATAGCGATAACCGATGCCACACCGATGATGATGCCGAGCATGGTCAGAATCGAGCGAACCTTGTTGTTCAGGATGGACTTGAACGCCATACGAACCGTCTGCATCCAATTCATACGGCCCCTCCTTTCGTGTCCGAAATGATCCTGCCGTCCTGTATCGTCACGATGCGTTTTGCCATCTGTGCAAGATGGTTGTCATGCGTGATGAGGATGATGGAGGTTCCCTGCTCATTGAGTGCAGTCAGCTTGCGCATAATATCCAGACCGGAGGCAGAATCCAGGTTACCGGTCGGCTCGTCCGCCATGATGATCGGCGGCTTTGCCGCCACTGCCCGCGCGATCGCAACACGCTGCTGCTGTCCGCCGGACATCTCACCCGGACGGTGATCCATGCGCTTTTCCAGCCCGACCGAGACTAACGCCTCCTGTGCCAGACGGCGGCGCTCCTCCCGCGGCATACCGCGGTAGATGAGCGGCAGCTCGACGTTTTCGAGCGCCGTCAGCGCCGGAATCAGATTAAAGCCCTGAAAGATAAACCCGATCTCCCGGTTGCGGATACCGGACAGCACGGACGGCTTCATATCGCTGACCAGCTGCCCGTTTAGATGATAAGAGCCGTAGGTCGGAATATCCAGACAGCCGAGAATGTTCATCAGCGTGGACTTGCCCGAGCCGGACTGTCCGAGAATGCACAGGAACTCTCCCCAGGATACCTGCAGCGAGATATCATCCAGTGCACGCACTTCGTTTTCTCTTCCTTCGTTGTAAATCTTGCTCATGCGCTGAACGTCAATCAGCAATTCAGCGCGGCTCTCCGTGTCAGGAGTCTGCGCCTTTCTTTCCCACATAAGCGCGCCCTCCTCAACCGACTGACATACTGACTGACATGCCGTTATCCGACATATCGGCATACAGGTCGCTCGGTCCGGCGAGGAATACCTCGGTGCCCTCTTCCAGACCGCCGAGGATTTCCGTGTTGGTCGAATCGGCAATGCCGGTCTCGACCGGTACAAGCTGATAGTCTTCCGGAATGCCTTCGGTACCCTCGGGGATCGGCAGGGTTTCCTCAAACGGAATCTCGTTTCCGTTCTCGTCCGTCAGCGGCTTGGCGAATACAGCTGTGCCGCTGTCCGTGTTGACGATAGCCGACGACGGTACCATCAGGCAGCCGTAGGACGAGGCCGTCGTGATTTTATATTCGATAGACATGCCGCTGTAAATTTTCTGTCCCTCCAGCGGATCCACCGAAATGACCGCCTTGAAGGTCGGCATGCTGCCCTGCCCGTTACTGGAGTTCTGTGTCGGCTCCAGCGCAACCGACTGCACCTCGCCGGTCAGCGAAATCTCGGAGCCGTCCGACGCGTACATCGTCATAGTCGCCTGCTGTCCCTGCTGCACCGAGCCGATATCCATCGAGGAGACCTCGGCGTTGACGGCAATATCATTCAAATCAGCAACCACAACGAGCGTCTCCGAGCCGGTCGCCTCCTGTCCTTCAACGGCGTTCAGGCTGACAACAACGCCGTCTATCGGAGAGGTAACGGTCGAGTTCTGAATCTTCTGCTGCAGTTCGGCAATGTGTGCCCGCTTTTCGTCTGCAGCCGTCTTTGCGCTGGCAACCGTGCGGTTTGCCGCCGCAATACCATTCTGCGCGGCTGAAATCTCATCCTGAGAAGCGTCACTCGACAGGGACATGATAAGCGCACCGCCGTTGTAGGTGCTGTAGCTTGTGCCGTTCAGCTTGATGATCTCGCCGCTTATCTGTGCGGTGACGGCTTCCTCGCGGCTGTATTCCAGTGTGCCCGCATTCGCCGGATAGATCGCACCGAGGCGTCCGGCATTGATTGTCGCTGTGGCTGTCATGCCCTTTGTCAGCGAACCGGGGTTATTCACCGTAATGCCAACGCGGATAACGCGCACACCCGCACTCGAAATCTGCTGCGTTGTCTCGACCGACGATACCGTACCGCTCACCTCGCTCATCGCAGAAGCGATGGATACCGTGGCCGCCTGTCCGGTGCGAATGCTGCGGGCATATTCTGCGCTGAACGCCAGCGTCAGCTTCATCTGGCGGTCATTTACCATATAGCCGATGACCTGACCCTCGCTCACCTGCTCACCGACACGGAAGGACACATCCTTGTCGTCCGAATCCTTGGCTGGAATCAGTTTGCCGGTAAACGGCGCCGTAATGTGCAGACGGCTCAGTTTTCTCTGCGCCGCGCTCAAGTCGGACTGTGCCTTGGAGACCTCCAGCTGCGCGTCCGAGACACCGCGTTCCGCCTCAGTCAGTGCCTTTTGTGCATCCGCAAGTTCCTTGCGGGTTTCGGTCGGGTCGATCACCAGCAGCGGATCGCCGGTGTGTACCTCGTCGCCCTCGGCGACCAGCACCTGTGTTACCTTGCCCTTAACCTCCCGGCCAAGTTCCTCGCGTTTTTTTGCAGCAGTAACGCCGCTTCCCTCTATGTAGGTCTCCAGATCACCGCAGCTGACCATAGCCGTGGTCTGCGTCACGTCCTCCGTACCCGCATCACGGGATTTCACCACAGCCCAGATGCCGCCGCCAAGCAGCAGCGCAACTGCCGCCGCCGTAATGCCGATACGCGCACCCTTGCTCAGTCTGCGCTTTTTGCGATTCATTTTGTCTGCGTATTTGTTGCGCTTCGGCGTCGCCTCGGCTGCAGGCTCTGCCGTGATTTCATCCTGTACCGCAGGCACCGCCTGCGTCTGCTCTAAAGGCGGTTCTTCCTGTTTCTTGTGTCTGTCGAATAACCTCTTCTCGTTTTGACTCATACTATGATGTCCTTTCTGTTCTCTATCCATTATTGATAAAGCGGCATAGCCGCCTTATTTCCACGTAAATCTGTGCTTGTAAAAGGTTAAGCATCCTAATCTGAGTGAATATGACTTTTTCAGCGGCACCTCCACTGCCGCTTCCGATCGCTGTCAGACTTTTTCGGGATTCGTTCCCCTGTCCGCATATTGCACATTTGTGCATCGGACATGTATTACCATCATATTAGCATATTGCACAAACTCTTGCAAGACGTGTTTGCTTACAATTTAGTTAAGGCAATACCGTATAATTGAACAAGAGCGATTTGCGAATAAATTCTGTGTGCTGATGAGGCGCGGTTTCGCAGCAAACCTGCCGTATTGCAGGAAATCTCGGCAGCGCGGACGACTGGGTGACGGGCGGAAACGATAAGTTAGAATAAACTAACCCATCTGCAGTATATACCGTAACTAATAAGGCTGTATATGTCTGTGCTTTCCTTTATTATATGAACAGAGCAGGTTTTATGCGCTGTCCAAAAGCAAATTTTCAACGCTTGTTTTCCTGCGCTGGCAAAACGCGTTTGCTTATCATATTTTCTGGCTTCCGTCACAGCATTTGCATCTCATATTTCGACCTTTGGTGCGCAACCTACTATCAGCAAAACCCAACACACCAAACCGAATCGAAAAGGAGCGAACAAACATGACTAACACGAAAAATGGTTCTAATCAGGGCATGGTACCGGAAGCACGCGCGGCAATGGATCGCTTCAAAATGGAGGCAGCTGCCGAGGTCGGCGTAAACCTCAAGCAGGGCTATAACGGCGATCTGACCAGCCGTCAGGCCGGCTCCGTAGGCGGTCAGATGGTGAAGAAGATGATCGAATCCTACGAGCAGAATATGGCAAACCAGGGCTAAACGCTTCTCTTTCCTGCGTAAAAAGGGACACAGAATCATTCCGTGTCCCTTTACTTATGCTTTCTCTGCCTGTCTGCGGAACAGCTCATCGAGTGTTCTGCCGCTCTTGTCCTTCCATTCCGTCCAGCCGTTCGCGCTTGCGCCCAAAACGAAGCAGGCCGCCGCACTGGGCGAGGAAAACGACATAGATTTGCTCAGATAATGCTTGTTATCCTGATAAACAATATCGTTTTCCGATACAAGTCAATTTCTATCCATCCGAACAGTGCAAAGCCGCCGCTTCACAGGGAAACGGCGGCTTTTTACTCTTGCTCAGGACTCTCTCCAGTCCGCGAAAATACGCTCTGCGTCAGACGCGCTTGCGCACGCGAGCAGCTTGTCAGCCAGCTCCTTGCATTCGCCGCAGGAGTGCTTTGCAAGGTCTGCCTTTGCTGCCAGCATTGCGGATGCCGACATGGACAGATTGGTCACGCCGAGACCGCACAGCACCGGCGCCATGCCGGCCGTGCCTGCCATCTCGCCGCACACGCCGACTTCGATACCGTTCTCGTTCGCTGCTTTGGCCGTCATGGCGATCAGGCGCAGCACGCCCGGATGCAGCGGACGGTACAGATAGGAAATCTTCTCGTTGATGCGGTCGACCGCGCAGGAATACTGAATCAGATCATTCGTGCCGATCGAGAAGAAGTCAACCTCCTTCGCCAGCACATCCGCGCAGACAGCCGCCACCGGAATTTCGACCATAATGCCGACCTTGACGTTCGGATTGAAGGGTACGCCTTCCGCGGTCAGCATGTCCTTCGCCTGCTCGAGCACCTGCTTTGCACCACGCACCTCATCCACCGACGAAATCATCGGGAACATAATGCGCAGATCGCCGTACTGCGCGGCACGCAGCAGCGCGCGAAGCTGAATCAGGAACAACTCCGGCTGATTCAAGCAAATGCGGATCGCGCGGTAGCCGAGGAACGGATTCTGTTCCTTCTCCAGCGCCAGTGCGGGCACTTCCTTGTCGCCGCCGATGTCCAGCGTGCGGATGATAACCGGCTTGCCCTGCATGATCTCACACGCCTTCTTGTAGGCGGCGAACTGCTCTTCCTCGCTCGGCAGGTCGGTACGATCCATGAACAGGAACTCCGAGCGGAACAGACCGACGCCTTCACCGCCAAGTTCCGCTACGCGGACTGCGTCATCCGGCGTACCGATGTTGCCCTCGATAATGACACGGCGGCCATCCGAGGTCGCGCCCTCCTTATCCTTGTACTGCGCGAGCATGGCACGATGCGCCGCATCTGCCTTCTGACGCTCGGCAAAGTCGGCAAGCGTCTGCTCATCCGGCTGCGCCACGACTTCGCCTGCCGCGCCGTCGATCAGCAGCAGGTCGCCGTCCGCGATCTCGTCCGCCTTCTCGCCGGCACCGACAATCGCCGGAATGCCCATCGAACGCGCCATGATCGCCGAATGGCTCGTGCGGCCGCCGATCTTCGTGATAAAACCGGCAACCGGCTTGCCGCCGATCTTCGCCGTGTCGGACGGCGTAAGGTCGTTCGCCACAATAATGCACGGCTCAGTGATCGTGTCGATCGCGTTGTCCGCAATGCCCTTCAGATTCTTAATGACCCGCTGAGAAATATCACCGATGTCTGCTGCACGCGCCTGCATATATTCGTCGTCGAGCGCGCGGAACATCGCCTGAAAGTTTTCGCAGTTGACAAAGCACGCGTACTCCGCGCAAACCTTCTCATCCGTTACAATGTTTGTCATACCCTCGACAAAATCAGGGTCGTCGAGCATCATCAGATGTGCATCAAAAATTTCCGCCTCAGCCGCACCGATATTCTTTTCCGCATCGTCACGCAGCACTTCGATCTGCTGCTTGGCTTTTTCCACTGCGTCGAGAACGCGCTTGCATTCGGCTTCCGCATCGGCAACGGTCTCCTTAACGACCGAAAGATCTTCTTCCTTGATAACGAGAGCCTTTGCCTTCGCCAGACCCTCCGAAACGCCGATAGCCTTGAATTTAACCATGGGGTTTTCCTCCGTTTTTACGATTGTATTTTTATACAAATTTCGCAACCAAACCTATATTATATTGTACAACATCCCTATACTTTCGTCAAGCAAATAAAGTTTTTTCTGCAAACCGACATTTATTTTTGAAAAACGAGTGCCGTACTTGAGATTTGTCTGCTATAATAGAGGCATTCCACACTACTTCTACTGGAGGAAGGATAATTATGGCTAATCGCTGCACTCGTATTCCCGAGATCATGTTTCCGCGTGAAGGCGTGGACCTGTCCAAGTGGGCAGTCATCGCCTGCGACCAGTACACTTCTCAGCCGGACTACTGGGCCGAGACTGATAAGACCGTCGGTGACGCACCCTCTACCCTGCGTCTGACCCTGCCGGAAGTTTATCTGGAGGACGCGGCCGTTGCTGCCCGCACGGAGACAATCCATCAGACCATGCAGCAGTACGTGCAGGACGGCACGCTGCGCACCCTGCCCGCCGGCGTCGTGCTGACCGAACGCTGGTCCGGCGGCTCCTGCCCGCGCCGCGGCATCGTGCTGTCGGTCGATCTGGAAGCGTATGAATACACGCCCGGTTCCGCATCCCTCATCCGCCCGACCGAAAAGACGGTTGTCGAGCGTATTCCGCCCCGTCTCAAGGTTCGTCAGGGCGCGTGCCTGGAGCTGCCGCACATCATGATCCTGATCGACGATCCCGACCGTCAGATCATCGAGCCGCTGTTCGAGCAGACCGCCTCTTATGACAAGCTGTACGATACCGACCTGATGCAGAACGGCGGCCATATCACCGGCTGGTTCCTGCCGAACGGTCCGGAGACCGAGGCCATCGAGGCCAAGCTCGAAGCACTCTGCGACCGCGAGACCTTCAACGGGAAGTACGGCTGCACGGACGCACAGGCGCTGCTGCCGTATGCAGTAGGCGACGGCAACCACTCCATGGCCACCGCAAAGGCGTACTGGGAAGAGGTCAAGAAGGGCCTGACTGCCGAGGAGCAGGAGAACCATCCGGCACGTTTTGCACTCGTTGAGGTTGTCAACATCCATGACGAGAGCCTGATCATCGAGCCGATCCACCGTGCTCTGTTCGGCGTAGACGCAGATGAGCTGCTCGGCGCACTGACCGACTTCTACAACGGCGAGGGCTGCAAGGCTTACGTTGCCGATGAGGCTCCCAAGAGTGAAAACGTGCACTTCTTCCCGTTCTGCTCGGCGAACAAGTCGGGCGTGTTCGTTGTCGAGAACCCGAAGTGGGCCATTCCGGTCGCTACCATCCAGACCGGTCTGGACGCTTATCTTGAAACCCACACCTCTGCGAAGATCGACTACATCCACGGCACGGACGTTGTTGTTTCGCTGGCTGAAAAGCCGGGCAACCTCGGCTTCATCCTGCCGGACATCGCTAAGAACGACCTGTTCCGCGGCGTTGTTTTCGACGGCGTTCTGCCGCGCAAGACCTTCTCTATGGGCGAGGCGCACGAGAAGCGCTACTACATGGAGGCCAAGACCATCGTAAAGTAAAGGCAACACCGCACAATTAACGCGGCGGCTCCTTGTGCAGGCTCCGGTCGCACTGCCGCGGTGCTTTGCGGAAATTTTGTGTCCTGACTTTGGCTTCGGTTCCTTGCGCGAGTTCCGTCCGCGCTGCCGAAGTTTCACGGTAATACATCAAGTATTACCGCAAAACTGTGCCTCGTCAGTACGCAAAATTTACTCGCAAATCACTCTTGTTCAATTATGCGGTATTACCTAAAGTTACGCCTTTTCAGAGGACGCAGCCGCATCGGCTGCGTCCTTTTTCCATTCCAGAACTGCCGTGCTTCCTTCTGTGCGGCAAAGTACAAACGCCGGTGCCAGCGCGAACGGCTTTTTCGGGTCAAACGGGCATTGCAGACGCAGTCCGGTCTCGGTCGGCTGAATCTGCACGTTTTCGTTAGATAAAAGCGCGTCCAGAACCGCATCTCCGGTGACAAGCGGCTCAGGCGGCGCATTGCTCTGCGGCAAAGACTCCGGCGCAGACGCGAGATAGAACCGTTCGGGTTCGCCCTCACAGCCAGTCTCATGCAGCATTTGCCGCGAGAGATGCCGGCGCAGGCGCAGACGGCCATGCTCCGGTGCAGGCAGACCGACCCGCAGGATGTTTCCGTTCACGACCGTATAGCAGCGCAGCAGTTCGTCTCCGCAGACAGCGCAGTCGAGATTGACCTGCACGCCGCAGGCGTCCGGGGTCCAGTCGATCGTGCCGATTGGGTTGTCGTTACAGAATACGTCTGCGCGCATGGGCGGTTCTCCTTTCTGTGCAAATTTGAATTTTACTACTTGCTAAAGCATATAGAATGGGAGCCAACCTTTGGCTGGGAGGTCCAAAAGGATAGACACCAAGGTTTAGTGGCCTACGGGCAAACCTTGGTGTCTACCCCTCTTGCCCTTGCCGCGGGGCGCGGCACGTTCCTGCCGTCCGCAGACGGCAAATCCCAGTCTATACGCAAAAAGCGCATACCCCATAAAAGGATATGCGCTTTCTCCCGCCGTTATACGGCTTACCCCTGCACCGAGCCGAGTCCGAAACTGACCGCCAGTGCTTCATCGACGTGCCGCATGGCTTTTTCGTCGAGCGATCCCATTTTCTCGCGCAGGCGGCGTTTGTCCAGCGTGCGGATCTGCTCGGTCAGGATGATGGAATCCTTGGTCAGTCCGTAGTTCGGCGCACCGACCGTGATATGCGTCGGCATTTTCGCCTTGTTGATCTGCGATGTAATAGCGGCGGCGATCACGGTCGGACTGTACCGATTGCCGACGTTGTTTTGCACGATCAGCACCGGTCGGATGCCGCCCTGCTCACTGCCAACCACCGGACTGAGATCGGCATAGTAAATATCTCCGCGTTTGATGTTGCTATCCACTTTGGTTCACACTCCGATGAAATAGATTTACGGTGCTGCCTGATGGTTTTCCCGCAAACCTATTTTCCCCGTGTCACACAAAATTATAACTGTATAATGCAGAAAAGCGGAGAGAGAAAAATCTCCTCCGCTTCATCTTATGCACGCAATGTCAGTAAATTACCGATAGAAGCGCGGCACGCGCCGGCTGATGGCGCACAGCACCTCGTACGAGATGGTGCCCGCCGCGTCTGCTGCGTCCTCTGCCGTCCAGCCTTCCGGGCCGAACACGGTCACTTCGTCACCGCGATGTACGTCTACGCCCTCCGGAATACGCACCATGCACATATCCATGCAGATGCGGCCGAGCACAGGCGCTTTCACGCCACCGAGCAGCACCTGCGCCTTGCCCGAGCCGGTACGCAGATAGCCGTCCGCATAACCCATTGAGATAACCGCCATATGGGTCGGCTCTGCCGTCTCGAAGGTGCGGCCATAGCTGATGGTCGTATTCGCCGGAATATCGCGCACCTGCACCACACGCGCCTTGACGGTCATGGCGGGTCTCAGATCGAGCACCGGCGGCACGGAGGCATCCGGGCGATAGCCGTACAGGATAATGCCCGCACGGGTCATCGTGCAGTGCATCTTCTCGTAGGTCTGGATAGCACCGCTGTTCGCACAGTGGCGCAGCGGCAGGTCAAGACCGGCCGCTTGCAGACCCTCGCACACATCCGAGAAGCGCTTGTACTGCAGCTCGGTGTATTCCTCGCCCGAGGGCACGTCGGCAACCGCAAAATGCGTGAAAATGCCTTCGCTGATCAGGCCCGGCAGCTTGGAGCACGCAAGGATATCCTGCACGGTCTGCTCACACTCCCACGACGGGAAGCCGAGCCGCGTCATGCCGGTATCCAGCTTGTAGTGTACGGTGACCGGCTTGCCGGTGCGCTCTGCTGCCGCGCTGATGAGTTCTGCGGTCTCGCGGTCATACACCGGCACGGTGATGCCGTACTGCGCCGCCGTGTCCATGTCCTTCTCGTCCACATAGCCAAGGATGAGGATAGGCGTTTCGATGCCTGCTTCTCGCAGCTCCACACCCTCCGGAATGGTCGCTACCGCAAAATACGGTGCGTCCATCTTCTCCAGCCGCTTAGCCACCTGTATGGCACCGTGACCGTATGCGTCCGCCTTAACGACACACAGGACCGGCGCCTGTGCCTGCTCACAAATCACGCGATAATTATGCTCGATCGCACCGAGGTCGATCTCCGCCCAAGTGCGGTGTTGATTTACTTCCATTGTTTTCGTCACTCCAACAGAACCGTTTGGCTCCTGATTTACTGACAGGATTCCACCTGTATGGTCAGCACGCGCGCACCGTCCTCATACAGCTCGGCATAGACCGGCTGCAGATCGCTTTGCCGCAGCCACACCTGCTTTTCCACGCTGTCGTCTGCATTTTCATAGCGCAGCACGAGCAGGCTTTCGCCGTTCGTGCGCTCGCTCCACACCTGCGCAGGCGCAGCGTACCGCAGATCGTTCAGCAGGCAGAACCACGCGTCTGCCGGTGTCAGTCCGGTATGCCGAGGAGCAATATCATCCAGCTGCAAGTCGTTGTACTGCAGCGTGAACGTGCCGTTCTCCTCACCTGAGATGCGCCCGCCGATACCGGCGACCGACTCCGGTGCGGTCAGCGTGAAGGAATCGCTGTCCTCTCTATTATAGACATAGTCGCTTTCAAATTCCAGTACAGATTCGTCCAAATCCGAGATTATTTTCAAATGCGCCGTACAGCTGTCCAGCGATGCGAAATGCGCACGCACATCCTCGGCACTCATTTCCGCTGAGCGGCCGCAGCCGCAGAGCAGAACAAGCGCCGCCAAACCACACAGCAGCCTGTTCAGATTACCACTCCTTTGACCGGTTTATCACCATGTTTTCGAGTTATAGCGTTTCAGCAGAATCGGCAGCTGCGTCAGCATATCGCTCGGCGTCATGCCGTATTCGCTCAGCGCGTTCGCAGCCAGATCTCCGGCTCTGCCGTGCAGCCACGCCGCCGTACATGCCGCCGGAACCGCATCAATGCCCTGTCCGCACAGCGAAACCAGCATGCCTGCCAGAACATCCCCGCTGCCGCCTTTCGCCATGCCGGGATTGCCCGAGGTATTGCGATAGCAGCCGCCGTCCGGCGTGAAAATGCGGGTGCGGTGTCCCTTATAGAGCACAATGCACCGGCAGTCCTGCGCGAACTGTGCCGCGTCCGCAGCGGTCGCGTCCGGCTTGCCGCTGAGCCGTGCGAACTCGCCCGCGTGCGGCGTGAGCACGACCGGCTTTGCCGTTCGCCGCAATATATCCTTATGCCCGGCAATCGAATTTATGCCGTCCGCATCGAGTACAATCTGGCAGGCAGCTTTTTCGAGCAGCGTACACACGATTTCGGTCAGCGTATCCGAACGGCCGAGTCCGCACCCGATGAGCAGCGCGTCCGCCTTTTCGGCAAGCGCAAGCAGCTTCGGCAGTGCGTCCATGGAAAACAACCCGTTTTCATCCTGCGGCATGGGCCGCACGACCGGCTCATTCAGCTTGACCGCCAGCACCGGCCACGCACCCTGCGGAACTGCCAGCGTCACAACGCCGCTTCCCATGCGGACCGCGCCCTGTGCCGAAAAATATGCCGCACCTGTATATCCTGCCGAGCCGCACACGCACAGAATGCGGCCGTAGTCGTTTTTATTTGTCTCCGGATTGCGCGGATGCAGTACGCCGTCCGCGAAGCCCTGGTTTATCTCAATCATATCGTTTCCTTTCAAGTCGAAGCCGCTGCCGCGTTCGCCTGCGCGTGCACTGCGTCGATTGCGAGGACGACCGCCAACGCAAGTGTTTCGTCTGCGGAATCGGCAATGTCCAGCTGATAGCAGTCACCCCAGGTGAACCACTCCTTGGAGATGGACACGATCTCGCGTCCGTTCTGCGTGATGCGGTACTCATGCGCCCAGAAATCACCCTCGATCGTCCAGTCGAGACCCTCGATCTCGTATTTTTCGTAGAAAAATGTAAGCCGCTTGACGATTTCCGCGCGTTCCACGCCGTCGATGTACACGAAGAACCGCGGCATCATGCTGAACACCTTCTGCTGGATGAAGGCAGTCTCGTGTCCGGTCAAGTCGGTGACATACAGCTTCTTGCCCCACGAGAAAAACTCACCCTCGACATGGTATTTGTCGGCGCCGGTTTCATCAAAAACGGTAAACCGATCCACCCAGGAGAATACCTTTTGTTTGATATATAATTTCATATTGATCCCACCTCTCTTTTCTTACAGAATAACACGGCGTGTGCTGACCGTCAAGCACGGACGTTCTGCCGCGCTGCCGCATAGGCTGACACGAGGAGGTGATACTTTGGCGATCAAGATTTTTGTCGATCAGGGACACAATCCGTCCGGTCCGAACACCGGCGCGGAAGGCAGCGGTCTGCTCGAACAGGATGTGACCTACGCGGTCGGCGTGTATCTGGCTGATCTTCTGCGGGCAGACCCGCGGTTTGAGGTGCGGCTGAGCCGCAGCACACCCGAAGAAATCCTCGGCACAAGCAATGCCACCAGTCTGGCCGAGCGCGTGCGGCTGGCGAATGAGTGGCCTGCGGATTACTTCATCAGCATCCACTGCAACGCGAACGTAAATCCTGCCGTCAACGGCACTGAGGTGTATGTTTATCAGGAAAATACGCAGGCGTACTGGCTGGCGCAGCATGTGCTCGCCGGCATTGTTGCGCGTGTCGGCACACGCGATAACGGCGTGCGCATCCGTCCGAGCCTGTATGTCCTGCGGCGGACACAGATGCCTTCGATTCTGGTCGAGCTGGCATACCTGACCAATGCTTCCGATGCGATGAAGCTGGAAAACGATCCGTTCGGGTTTGCACAGGGCATTTATAACGGTCTGCTCAGTTATTTTGACTTTGAACCGTATTAACGAAAAAAAGCGAGAGGTTTTACCTCTCGCTTTGCGCTTATTTTATTAGAAACCGCCAGTCACACCGAGCACCTGTCCGGTAATGAAAGACGACTTATCCGAGCACAGATACAGAATACTGTCCGCGACCTCGGCTGCCGCGCCGACTCTTCCGAGCGGTGTCTGATCGGCAAGCTCCTGCATGGTATCCGCACTGTGCATGGCGTTCATGTCGGTGTCGATCACGCCCGGTGCAATGCAGTTGACCCGGATATTGCTCGGGCCAAGCTCCTGCGCGAGCGACTTGCTCAGGCCGATAATCGCAGCCTTGCTCGCGGAATAATGGCTCTCGCAGGACGCGCCGCACTCCCCCCACATGGAGGACACCGTGACGATGCTCCCCTTGTGGTTGTGCAGCATTTCGGGCAGCACGGCGCGAATCGTACGCACCGTACCCATGAGATTGACATCCAACATGTGCATCCAGTCCGCGTCCGTGATATTTTGGAACAGCTTCTGTTCGGCGATGCCTGCGTTGCAGACCACGGCATCTATCGTGCCGAACCGCGCCTTCCCTTCCGCGACCGCGAGTTCCACTGCCGCAGTATCCTGCTGATCGGCTGAAAGTGCGAGTGCGCCGGTCTCCCCAGCGAGCCTGTCCGCCGCTTCCCTGCTTTTGCTGTAAGTAAACGCGGTATTCCATCCGTTTTCGGCAAACACGCGCACACAGGCGGCACCGATGCCGCGCGAGCCTCCGGTGATGAGAACAGTCTGCGCCATGTTAGATGGCAACCGTCTGCTGTGCCTCGAACAGACACTGGTTCAGATCCTTGCTCTGTGCCAGACCCTCCTCAATGTCGATATCGGTAACAATGTTGTTATCCGAAACAACAACGCGGTTGGTCTTGCCCTCCATCAGAGCGCGAACTGCAGCGTAGCCCATGCGGGTCGCCATAACACGATCCATAGCAGACGGAGAGCCGCCGCGCTGGATATGGCCGAGGATGGTAACACGGGTATCGATGCCGGTCGCCTCGTGAATCTGGTCTGCAACGTCCTGTGCGGAGCCATAGCCCTCGGCTACGATGATGATATGGTGGTTGCGGCCCTTGATACGGCCGATGCGCATTCTCTCTACGATCTCGGTGTCGAAATCCAGCTGACGCTCGGGCAGGCAGATCGCGGTCGCGCCGACTGCACAGCCAACCTGCAATGCCAGATGACCTGCACGGCGGCCCATGACCTCTACGACCGAGCAACGCTCGTGGGACTGCATGGTGTCGCGCAGCTTATCGATGCACTCGATCGCGGTATTGCAGGCGGTGTCAAAACCGATGGTGTAATCCGAGCAGCCGATATCATTATCAATGGTACCCGGAACGCCGATGCACGGAACTCCCTTGCGGGAAAGCGCCTGTGCACCGCGGAATGTACCGTCACCGCCGCAGCAGATCAGGCCGTCAATACCGAGGTAACGGCAGGTGTCAGCCGCCTTCTGCAGACCTTCCTCAGTCAGCATTTCCTTGCAGCGTGCGGTGTACAGCATGGTGCCGCCCTTGCGGATAATGCCGTCTACACTGCGGGCACCCATCTCGATGATGTCACCGTTGATGAGACCGCTGTAGCCGCGGCGAATGCCAAGAACGGAAATATCGTGTGCGCTTGCGCTGCGGACTACCGAGCGAATAAGTGCGTTCATACCGGGTGCGTCGCCGCCGCTGGTAAGTACGCCGATTCTGCGAATTTGTTTATCCATGATAAAGCCTCCCTGTTGTCGGGTCTGTTTTCTTTCTTAGCGGCACAGTCGATGCCGCACTGACCTCTGTATTGCAGTTCTGTTTCCCTCTGCGGAAACCGTCTCTCTCCCTACGGATAAACACAGTCTCCTATTGTATTATAACATCTTCCTCGCGCAAGAGAAAGCGTAATTTTGTTAAAAATGCAATATCCGGTTTGCACCAGTACCGGCGGGCAGCGAGCGTCTTTTTCTTCGTGTCCATCGGGTAGAGATAGACCGGCGTATCGCCGGGCTGCGTGCGCAAAACCTCTTTAATCTGCGTCCATTCATCACCCTGCAGACTGGAAATACGCAGAAACAGCTTTTGCGGCGCCAGCTTTGCCGCCTGTGCATCGGTGTAGACCGATTTCTGCGTGCCCTTTTTCGGCTGCTGCAGGCTCTCCACCGCACTCTCGGTGAGCGGCTGCGCTTCGTTCAGCAGCACCTTGGGCGCCTCATCCTCCCGGGCGTCGATCTTACCGGTGAGCAGGACTGCGCTGTCCTCGGTGAGATATGCGCCGCACTGCTGCAGCGAACGCGGGAACACGACAAGCTCAATCGCCGCTGTGTCATCCTCTGCGGTGACATATGCCATCATCGAGCCGTTCTTGGTCGATTTCAGACGCACCGCCGTGATAACACAGGCAAGCCGTACGGTCATGCCGTCCTTGTAGACCGGCTGGCTGCTCTCGCCCGTCAGGTCGTCGATGATCTGCTTGACGGAGGCCGCCTGTGCCTTCTGCGTCAGGCTGCGGTACTCGTCCATCGGGTGACCGGAGAGGTACAGACCGGTGGTCTCCTTCTCCATCGCCAGCAGCTCCCGCTTGGGTACTTCCGGAATGTTCGGCATCGCAATCTGCGTGTCGCGCACCTCGTCGTTGCCCATGCCGAATAGGTCCATCTGCCCCTCGATGTTCTTCTTGCGGTTCTGGGCAATGGCATCTACCACGGGATTGACGATTTTCAAAAGCTGACTGCGGTAGTAGTGCATGGAATCGAACGAGCCTGCCTTGATGAGACTTTCAAGGGCTCTGCGATTGAGTTCGCGGTCGTACATGCGCTCGCAGAAATCCTGGAACGAGGTAAACAGGCCGTTCGCCTCTCGCTCCTCGACAAGCTGCTTCATAAACGAGCGTCCCACACCCTTGACGGCTGCCAGACCGAAGCGGATATTCTCGCCCGCAACCGAAAACTCATCGTAAGACTCGTTTACGTCCGGCGGGAGCACCGCGATGCCCATATCACGCGCCGCCTGAATATACTCGGAGATCTTGTCCGAAACATCCAGAACGCTCGTCAGCAGCGCCGCCAGATACTCGCGCGGGTAGTGGCATTTGAGGTACGCCGTGCGGAACGACACGACCGCGTAGCAAACCGCGTGTGCCTTGTTGAACGCATAGTTTGCAAAATCCATGATCTCGTCAAACAGACTTGCCGCAACTGCTTCGGGCACGCCGCGCTTGATAGCGCCGTCAATGCCCAGCTCCTCGTTGCCGTAGATGAAGTTAACGCGCTCCTTTTCCAGCTCCTTCATCTTCTTTTTACTCATGGCGCGGCGCACCATATCTGCCTTGCCGAGCGAATATCCCGCAAGGCTCTGGAACACCTGCATGACCTGTTCCTGATAGATCATACAGCCGTAGGTGACGCTTAAAATCGGCTCGAGCAGCGGATGCTTGTACGTCACCTTTTCCGGATGGTGGCGGCACTCAATGTAGCGCGGAATGGACTGCATCGGACCAGGTCGGTACAGTGCAACGACTGCGGTAATATCTTCGATGGACTGCGGGCGCAGACCGGTAACGACGTTGGTAATGCCCGCGCTTTCCAGCTGGAACACGCCCATGGTCGAGCCCTTGCCGAGCATCTCGTAAGTCGCGGGGTCGCTCATATCCACGTTCTCGATGGAAAAATCCGGCGTGTGACGGCGAATCAGCTTTTCCGCGTCCGCGATAACGGTCAGGTTGCGCAGGCCGAGGAAGTCCATCTTGAGCAGACCAAGTTCCTCGATGGTCACCATCGTAAACTGCGTTACCATCTGGTCGCCGTTGCGCGAAAGCGGAACGTAGGTGTCCACGGGGTTTTTGGTGATAACCACGCCTGCGGCATGCGTCGATGCGTTGCGCGGCATGCCCTCGAGCGCACGCGCAGTGTCGATCAGCTCGCGCACCTGTGGCTGCTCGTCATACATTTTCTTGAGTTCCGCGTTGATGGTCAGCGCCTTGTCGATCGTAATGTGCAGCTCGTTCGGCACCTGCTTGGCAACCGCGTCAACATCGTTGTACGGAATGTTGAGCGCACGGCCGACATCGCGGATGGCACCACGGGCAGCCATCGTGCCGAACGTGACAATCTGCGCCACGCGGTCCTTGCCGTACTTGCGGGTAACGTACTCGATGACCTCCGGACGGCGAACATAGCAGAAGTCCACGTCGATATCCGGCATGGAGACACGCTCCGGATTCAAAAATCGCTCGAAGTACAGCGAGTAGTGAATCGGGTCAAGGTCAGTGATAGCGAGACAGTACGACACGATCGAGCCTGCAGCCGAGCCGCGTCCGGGTCCGACCGGAATGCCCTGACTTTTCGCGTAGCCGATAAAGTCGGACACGATGAGGAAGTAATCGACAAAGCCCATCTTGGCGATCATGTCGATCTCGTACTGCAGACGCTTGCGCACGGTGCCGTCGTCGTTCGGATAGCGTCTTGCGAAGCCTTCATCGCACAGCTTCTGCAGATATTCGAGCGAGGTGTAGCCGTCCGGCACATCGAATTCCGGCAGGTGGTACTTGCCAAACTCGAACTCGACCTGACAGCGTTCTGCGATCTTTACCGTGTTGGCGAGTGCCTCCGGGTGCTCCGGGAACAGCGCCGCCATTTCGTCCGCATCCTTGATGTAGAACTCCTGCGTCTCGAACTTCATGCGGGTCGGGTCATCCACGGTCTTGCCCATCTGAATTGACATCAGCACGTCCTGAATGCGCGCATCCGCCTTGGTCAGATAATGCGCGTCGTTCGTTGCCACCAGACCGATGTTCAGCTCCCTGGAAAGCTGGTACAGACCCTCATTGACTTTCTGCTGCAGCGGAATGCCGTGGTCCTGAATTTCAAGATAGAAATGCTCCCGGTCAAAAATATCGAGGAACTGCTCGCAGAGGTCATACGCGCCGTCCATATCACCGTCCGCCAGCGCACGCGGAATCGCGCCCGCCAGACAGGCAGACAGACAGATGAGTCCTTCGCTGTGCGCGCGCAGCAGCTCCATGTCGATACGCGGCTTCATATAGAAGCCCTCCGAGAAGCCGCACGACACCATGTGGATGAGGTTGCGGTAGCCGGTCATGTTCTCGCACAGCAGGATGAGGTGCGTGTGCCACTCGCCGTTGATGTAGCTGCGGTCAAAGCGCGAATGCGGCGCCAGATACACCTCGCAGCCGATGACCGGATGGATTCCCTTCGCCTTGCAGGCGCGGTAAAAGTCGATCACGCCGTACATGACGCCATGGTCGGTCAGCGCGCAAGAGGTCTGCCCCAGCTCTGCCACACGGTCCACCAGCTTTTCGATACGGCAGGCGCCGTCCAGCAGGCTGTATTCGCTGTGGACATGCAGATGTGCAAATGGTACCAATTTAGTCCTCCTTCTCCGCAAGCTCGATGATCTTTTTCAGGCGGTGGCTCAGTCCCGGTTTGGAGATGGGCGGGTCAAAGCGCTGCGCCAGCTCGGACAGGCTGTCCGTCGGGTATTCCAGACGCAGGCGCACGGTCTCCCACAGGTTGCCCGGAAATGCGTCCTCCCCCCGGCTATCGATCAGCGCCTGAATCGCCGCGATCTGCCGCGCCGATGCATCGGCGGCCTTCATCATGTTCGCGGTCTCGCAGTTGACCTGCCGGTTGATCGTGTTGCGCAGATTCTTCTCTACCTTCGCCTGCATCAGCTCCATCGCCGCGTGCGGCGCACCGATGCGCGTGAGGAAATCCTCCGCGCTTGCGCCGTCCTTGAAGTACAGCAGATACGCGCTGCCGCGCCGTGCCTGCTTGGGTGATAAACCTAAATCAAGCATCAGGCTTGTCTCCTCGCCCGACAGACTCTGGTGGGTGGTTTTCAGCTCGAGATGGCTTTTCTTGTCCGGTCCCGCGACCGTGCCGCCCATAAGGAAGGCGCCGCGCAGAAAGGACGCAATGCAGCAGTCCTCCTCGAGCAGATTGCGATTGATATGATAGGTGATATGGCTCTTGCAGTCGTAGCCGAGCGCATCAAACACGCGTCCGATCTGCGCCGGTTCGGTGAGCACAAGCTGCTGCTTGCGGCCTGCCTTCTGCGGCTCGCACTCGACAAAAAACGCGCGCTGCAGCAGCGCCTGCAGGCGACGGACAACGGTCATGTTCTCCGCCGACAGCCGTATCTCCTTGTGCGAAAAAACCGAGGCATGGAGCAGTGCGCCGTAAACCTCGGCACGCGTGCAGCAGGCGCGCTGCATGGATACCCGGCACAGCTCGTTTTTGACCTCGGTTGAAAAAGACATATATTCTCTCCGTTCTGTACAGCACGCTTCGCCTGTCCGGAACGAAGCGGGTTTATCTCTGGTAATCACGGTGCATGGTTACTACACCGTATTCCTTCCTGCGCAGGTGTTCGCTCAGCGCCTCGGTGATAGCGACCGAGCGGTGCTTGCCGCCGGTGCAGCCGATGCTGATGATCAGATTCGCCTTGCCTTCCGCGATATAGCGCGGCAGCAGAAAGTCGATCATGCCCGTCAGGTAGCGCATCAGCACATCCGCCGTACCGCCGCGGAACACATAATCGCGCACCTCCGGATCGGTGCCGTTGCGCTCGCGCAGGCTCATTTCGTAATAGGGATTGGGCAGGAAACGCACATCGAACACAAGGTCGCTCTCGGGCGGAATGCCGTACTTGAAGCCGAACGACTGCACGATGACCTCGAACACCTCTCCGCTCTCGGTGCCGGAAAACAGCGTCAGCAGACGCTCGCGCAGACCGGCGGCAGACAGTCCGGTGGTGTCCACCACAAAGTCGGCACGGTCGCGCAGACCGGACAGCATTTCGCGTTCCTTTTCGATGGCGGCTGTCATGGACATGCCCTTTTCCATCAGCGGATGCTTGCGGCGCGTTTCCTTGTAGCGGCGGATGAGCGTCGGCGTGTCCGTGTTGAGGAACAGGATGCGGTAATCGCAGCCCATGCTCTTGATCGAATCCAGCGAATCAAACAGCTGCTGAAAATCGCCGCCTGCACGCACATCGGTGACGAGCGCCACACGTTCATAGCGTTCGGTTGCCGCCAGACAGATCTCCGCGAAGCGCGGTATGAGGGAGATCGGCAGATTATCGACGCAGTAATAGCCTAAGTCCTCAAGCGTGGCGACCGCGCGGCTCTTGCCTGCGCCCGACATACCGGAAACGATCAAAAAATACATGTTACCTTTCCCCCTGCCCTGTGGTTCTGCTGTGATAACGCCGCCGAGCGGCGCTGCTGATTATTTTACGATGCGCACCTCGCACTCCAGCTCCACGCCGAACTGCTCACGCACTCTGTTCTGCACCAGTTCGATCAGACGCAGCATGTCATCGCATGTTGCACCGCCGCGGTTGATGAGAAATCCCGCGTGTTTTTCCGAAACCTGTGCCGCGCCGACGCTCGTGCCCTTGAGACCGGCCTGCTCGATAAGCTGGCCCGCAAAGTGTCCCACGGGACGCTTAAAGGTCGAGCCTGCCGACGGGAAGTTGAGCGGCTGTTTGTCGCGTCTGCGCTGCGCGAAATCGTTCATCTTATCCAGAATCGCCGCCGAATCGCCGTTCTGCAGCTGCATGGTCGAACGGAGCACCGTCCAGTCCGGATGCTTGCGGAACACGCTGGTACGGTAGTCAAAGCCGTGCTCATCGCCCTTGAGGGTGCAGATATTGCCTTCGCCGTCCACGAACTCGGTCTCCTGCACAATGCCGGCCATCGTGCCGTCATACGCACCCGCATTCATGTAAACCGCGCCGCCCAGACTGCCCGGAATGCCGCCGGCAAACTCGGCTCCGGTCAGACCGGAACGCTGTGCGCGGCGGGCAATGCGGCTGAGCAGCGCACCCGCCTCGGCAGAGACGGTGTTATCCTCGTTTACGCGGACTTCATCCAGCTCGGATGTGCAGACAACCGCACCGCGGATGCCCGCATCGGCCACCAGCATGTTGGAGCCGTTGCCGAGCAGCAGGAACGGAATATTGCGCTCGCGCAGTACGGCAAGTGCCGCGGTCAGTTCCCTGCGGGTCTTCGGCTGCACGAACAGGTCGGCCGGTCCGCCGATGGCGAACGTGGTATGGCGGCGCATGAGTTCGTTTTCTGCAATATCTATTTCAGGTGCGGCCTCTCGCAATGCCGCGATGCAATCCTTAATATGCTCCATAAGGCGTTTAATCCTCCAAAAATCTATATAAAAAGTTTAAGTGGTATACCCTCGGAATTCCTGCCGCGTCATGCGGCGGCGCATCGAAGGTCCGACACCGGGAGCAGGCTCCGGTTTGTCCTGCCGTGCCGTTTTGGTTTTTGCTTTACTGTTTATTATAACAAATGTAGATGGGATGCGCAATCAGTCCGAGCGGGTTTCCGCAGATTTTTTCGGTTAAAAATCAGTTTTTTCTCTATGCGGCACCGGCTGACCGGGGTACACGAACCGCATAAGCGGTTCGCCCCTAACGGGCGGCAGCCTTTTTCTCTGCACCGGCTGAGCG
>NZ_JAQEXK010000020.1:0-34666 GCF_027693185.1 Butyricicoccus sp. OF27-2pH9A | reverse complement strand
AAGCTTAAATTTGCTGCCATGAATTTGAAAAAACTGGCCACTTGGAAATGGAAACGGAAAAATCCTTCTCCAGGGAAGAGGCGGAGAAGGATTTTTCCGGCCGATTATTTTTCTTGGCTGCTATTTTTCCCTTTTCAAACGAAAAAGCCTGCCTTGGCGTGATTGCTAAGACAGACTTTTTCTACAGGCTGAGGCGGCACTCAGCTGGGTGCCGCCTGTTTTTGTACATCTAAGGGTCGAAAATCACCAATTTTCGTCTCTGTAAAGCAAGGGCAGTGAAAAAGGTGAAATAGTTATCGCTTTTGTGCAGTTCCTTTGTGAAACAGTGAATTGCTGCGGGGTGAACACCATTCGCTGGGGCGTGTGTATATTTGCGGTCGTGCAAAAAAATCCCACAAAACCGCAAAGTCGATAGGTGGGTATTTCGATGCAGAGTATGTTCGACACTGTGGAAACTGAAAATCAGCTTGTATTCGCAGAAAAGTTACATTTTAGGGCGATAACCGCCGGGTGATTGTAAAGCGCTATTCAATACCACCCGGCTCGCTCGATGCAGGAAGCCACGCATCGGATATATTCTGTACTGACGAGCATAATATAGCAAAACAGACAGCTTTCGTCAACCGTTGCGCAGAAATGCGGCTTCGGTGGAAAGCTGCCTATTTTTTGCTAGATACGATTTTCTTACTCGGTTATCTCTGCATCGACCAGATGGCAGTCCATATATCCGTTTTCTTCGTAGGTCTGGAATGTGCCAACGACCGTGATTTCTGTTCCCAGTTCGGGATAGCCGGCAGGATAGCTATGCTCGCCCGCGAGGACGAATTCCAGCCCCTGCGAGCAGCAGGCAGTCGCGTCCATGATGATGCAGACCGTGTACACCGCGCCGGTGTTCGGATTCCCATAGGCCGCAAACTGCCCATTCATTTTGATGCGCTTTCCGACATACCGATCCGGCTCGTACATCATGTTATAGATCTCGGAGTAGACCATCGTGCTGCTGAGCGTAGTCAGATCGACATCCGGTTCGCCGGAGGCCTGTGCCGGTTCATAGTCCGGAAGCGCTTCGGCGGGCTGCGTCTGCTCCGGTTCCGGAACGGATTTTTTCGGTGTAGTTTTATCCGAAGCAGGCTGCTGCTCCGGAATGGCAGTCGGCGGGGCGGTCGTTTCGCCTGTGGCATTCGCCATCTGCTCCTGAACGACCTGCTGGGTCGCGCTGCCCTGCTTCGATTGAGACTGGATCTTCTGATCGCCGCAGGCGCAGAGGGAAACCAGATAAAGCGCGACGGCGAGAATAAACAAAGCCTGTTTCATGTGCGGATACCGCCCAATCGGGATATTCCTGAGAAAATCAGAAATGCAAAAATGTCCACGGCCACAATGGTCGAGCCGACCGGCGTTCCAGCTAGGATGGAGATCAGAATGCCCAGTGCGGCGCAGCAGACGGAAAGGACGGCCGCACAGATCGTCACCGCACGGAAGTTTTTGTAGACCCGCATGGCAGACAGCGCCGGGAAAATAACAAGGGCAGATATGAGCAGTGAGCCGACAAGGTTCATTGCCAACACGATCACAACGGCGACCGTTATGGCAATCAGTAAGTTATACAAATCGGCCTTTGTCCCCACAGCCTTTGCAAAGTTTTCATCAAAGGTCACAGCGAAAATTTTGTTGTAGCAAAGAACAAATATCGCCACGACCGCCACCGACAGCACCGCGCACAGCCAGACCTCGCTTTTCGTCAGCATCAGAATAGAGGTCGAGCCGAACAGCGTGCTGCACACATCGCTGGACAAGTTAGAGGATGTGGAGAACAAATTCATCAGCAGATAGCCGATAGCAAGTGCCCCCACCGAGATCATGGCGATGGCGGCGTCGCCCTTGATCTTCGTGTTCTGCCCGGTACGCAGAAGCAGCACGGCGCTGATGATTGTAATGACCATGACCAGCGGCATTTCGTTGGTGATTTGTAGCACAGCGGCAACCGCCATGGCTCCGAACGCCACATGAGAAAGTCCGTCACCGATGAAGGAAAACCGTTTCAGCACCAGCGTTACGCCCAGCAGAGAGGAACAGAGCGCAATCAGCACGCCGACCACCAGCGCATAGCGGACAAAGGGATACGCCCAATAGAGGGTCAGTTTTTCCAAGATAGCGGTCATTGTTCATCACCGCCTTTCTCTGCGGCAAATAGCCGCCCTTGCGGGCTTTGGAGATACTCTGCCTTTGTTCCGAAGAAAACGGTGTTGCCAATATGCAGAATATGGCTGGCGTATTTGACTGCGGCGGCAATATCGTGAGAAATCATAATAATGGTGATACCGTCCCGATGGTTCAGTTCGTCGATCAGACGATACATTTCCGCTGTCACTTTGGGATCAAGCCCGGAAACAGGCTCGTCCAAGAGCAGCATTTTTTGTGTGGCGCACAGCGCACGGGCAAGCAATACCCGCTGTTGCTGCCCGCCGGACAACTCTCGATAACACCGCTTTGAGAGCTTATCAATCTGCATTTTCCGAATGTTTTCTTCGGCAAGCTGTTTTTCTTCTTTGTTATAAAAGGGGCGGCTGCCGCAGCGCCCCTGACACCCGGAGAGAACGATCTCTCTCACGGATGCAGGGAAATCCTTTTGTACGACGGTCTGCTGCGGCAGGTAGCCGATCCCATTTTTCCTTAGCCCGTCGCCTGTCAAAATTCTGCCGCTGATGGGCGGCTGCAAGCCAAGGATCGTTTTCATAAGTGTACTCTTACCAGAGCCGTTTTCTCCTACGATGCAGAGGTAGTCGCCTGCAAAGACCTCAAAGCTGAGATCTTGCAGAACGGACTTCCCATCATAACCGACGCGGAGATTTTGACAAATGAGCTGAGCCATAGACCTACCTCCTTAACCCAATGCTTCTTTCAGCACGGACAGGTTCTTCTCCATCACGGAGAGGTAGGTCGTACCGGTTGCCACATCTTTAGAAGTGGTGGACTGCATGGAATCCATGGTCAGCACCTTTTGATTTTTCTCAGCGGTGTTCTGGACAATGGTTTCGGAAATTTTATGCTGTGCGCCCTCAATGGTCAGAACGCAGGGCAGTTTCGATTCATCCACCTTCTTAGCAAGGAACGAAACGGTCTCAAAGCTGGCTTCCGTTTCGGCGGAGCAGCCCACAAAAGCGGCATAGTAGCTCAGACCGTAATCGTCCACCAGATAGCGGAACGGGAAACGGTCGCCGAACAGAACGGTCTTATAGGTCGCAGCGTCCACGGCAGCCTGATATTCGCCGTCCAGCGCAGAGAGCTTTTCGATATAGGCAGCGGCGTTGGTAGCGTAGGTGTCCTTATTGTCGGGGTCCAGCTCCTGTAAAGACTTGGAAATGGCATTTACAAGAACCTCCGCGTTTTTCAGAGAAAGCCAAACGTGCTCGTCCTTTTCTTCCTCATGCTCGTGGTCTTCGTCCTCGTCGTGGTCATGCCCTTCCATGTGTTCGCAGATCTCTTCGCCGGTCATATCAGCCGGGAAGAAGGTAGGCCAGGAGTTTTCGGGATCGACGATCGCGTCGAAGCTCTCGTTGCTCATCCGGATGTGGAAGTGTTCGGCGGCGGCCGGTTCGATCATGTGGTCATTGAACTCAATGTAGACCGGCGCGCCGGAATCCTTGTCCTCCGCCTCAAAGCGATACATGGCCGCCTTCGTGCCGGCAGACCAGTTCTGAATGTAATAGCCGACATACTTGTAGTTAGAGCCGACCTTCTTGCTATCTTCGTAGGTGAACTCGATGTGGTCACCCTCAATATCAATGTTGGTAATGTCCGTTTTGTAGCCGTTCTGATAGTAGGTCTTGTATTCTTCGGCGGTCATTTCGCCTTTCTCTGCCATCGCTGCAAACGCATCATCCAGTGTTCCGTCCAGCACAAAGGGATAGGCAGACTGCCAGTCGCCCGCCCAATCAGACAGGCTTCTGTCCTGAACCTCGTCATCTTCAAAGGTGGAGACTTCCTTGCTGTGGTCATGGTCGTGATCGTGCTCTGTTTCCTGCATACCCTCGACCACTTCTTCGGTCTTGACGCTGTCGCCAAGGACATCCAGCAGGTTGATGACCTTCATGTTCTTGTTGGTGGCATTTTTCAGAGCATTGTCCACCCAGCCGTCGGACTCGCCGCCCACATAGATGAACAGGTCGCAGTTGGAGATTTTGACAATGTCATCGGCAGTGGGCTGATAGCTGTGCAGGTCAACGCCGTTATCAAGCAGCATCGTGACTTCGGCGTTATCGGCTTTGTCACCTAAAATCTCACGCACCCAGTCATATTCGGGGAAAATGGTAGTGACAATGCTCAGTTTGTCGGTTTTGTTGGTATCGTTCTGCTTTCCGCAGCCGGCAAGAGCGCCGACGAGCATCAAAAGCGCAAGCAGCAGCGCAGTTACTTTTTTCATAGGGTTTGTTACCTCCAAATTATGATAAGAACTTAAAAATGGGCGCAAAAATACAAGGGTAACAGCAACGCCGCAAAAGTCTATCCGAAAACAGATAGACTACACCCTTGTAAAAAGTTCTTATTTTTAATTTGAAAGTTTGACCTTGAGAGAAACCAGCGTAAAGGTGCGGGCAACCTCTGTACAGGAGGGAATGATCCGGCACAGAATATATAGAATCGCCGTTACAGTAGCTGCGGCGGAGCCAGCAAGCCCAATGCTTTTGAGCAGGTTTTCGCAGACGTTGATCTGATGGCAGATGGCGCAGTCCGCGCCAGTACAGTCATGGTCGGATTCCGCTGCGATATAGGCAAGAGAGGACAGCATAACAAAGGCCAGTACTACGGCCAGCAAGCCCGTCATAAAACGAAATTTCTTTGTCATGGTCTGTCCTCCTTTCCAATCGTTATTTTCCCTTGCAGTCCGAACAAGTTCCATAGAGGATCGTGTCAGTCGTGTCCAACATAAACTGTTCGCTCTGCGCCAAAAGCTTTGCGAGCAAAGCTGCGTTACCATCTGCCATGTGAAAGGTCTTGCCGCATTTGATACAGCTCATGTGCAGCGCACCTTTGCAGCTTTCGGCATCAAGGTATTGATAGTAGACCTCGCGCGTGCCGCTCTTGCTGCTCCGACGCACTTTTTCCTCTGTCTCTAACTGTGCAAGGTTTCGATATACGGCGCTCAGGCTGATTTTTTTATCTGCCAAAGCGTCCGCAATTTGCCGTGCGGACAACAGCTCGTCCGGGTGCTGGCTCAAATAGGTAAGCAGAACCTTTCGCTGCCGCGTGCTGTAGCTATGCAAGTCACCGCACCTCCAATTTGCAGTTTATTCGCAAATATTATAATCCAAGAAAGCAAGAAAGTCAATATGCGAGTTGTTCGCAAATTGCAAGTTTTCAATGAACGCAGCTACCGCGAAAATCAAAACCACTTTTACTGTTGCCCAATATGTTTGACTGCATATTTTAGGACTACAATTTCTGGATGTTGGAGTTGCCACTTGTCCAGATGCAGGAGATGCTCGGCAAGGCGGGGTTTACCCTTTCCCATTCGAGCAAATTCGATGTGATTGTAGAATATTTTGTCGAACGAGGAAGCATAGAATAAAGCCAAGGTTTGGTGAGCATCAGCCGAACAATCCCAAGCTGGTGTATACGATGGACTTCAAGGTGACTCCGCACATGCTGCGGCACACCTACATCACCAATCTGATTTACAAAGGTGTCGACCCTAAGACGGTGCAGTATTTGGCAGGTCATGAGAACAGCAAAACGACTGTGGACATCTATGCGAAAGTCAAGTATAATAAACCTGAGGAATTGAGCAGCGTTGTGAATGCAGCATTCGGGCTGCGTTAAACTACACCAAAAATTTCGCGATTCTATGGGTTTACTGAGAGAGGAAAGCCCGAAAACCCGCATGAATACTGGACTTTTCGGATCAAGGGCAGGTAGTACGGTCTGAAGGCAGCACGTCGCGCACCGCAGTTCAGCAAGCGCTAATCAATATTTGTGCTTTCGAAGTGCAGAAAACGCAAGTTTTCTGCACTTTTTCTTTATTTATCGACAAAACAATATATGCAGAATTGCAATGCAAAACATGAGAAACATGTGCTTTTCTCATCGATAAAACCGTGCTGCAATAGAAGTAGACAAAAAAACGAAACGGAGAATGCACATGGCAAAGACAAAACGCTCGATCGATATACTGCACGGACCGCTGAACGGCAAACTCCCGGCGAGATTGTCGGCCGGCTGATCAGCCTGTTGTTCATGGTGCTCGGTACCTGCCCGCTGCTGCAATCGATCGAAACCTGTATCCCGTCAAAAATCGGCTGTTTCATCGGTCGTTTTTTTGTACGCCGCGACTAACCCTACCACTGGACGAATGCACAAAAATATGCTACAATTCAATATAGATATTTACACGGAGGTGTCGTGCGATGCACAGTACCAGAAAGGTCAAGGATGATCTCATTTATGTTGGCGGCAGCGACCGCCGCCTGAGCCGCTTTGAAAATTTGTTCCCGATTCCCAAGGGGGTATCCTATAACAGCTATGTGCTGTTGGACGAGAAAACCGTGCTGTTTGACACGGCAGACGAGTCCATTAGCCGTCAGTATATCGAAAACGTCGTTCACGCGCTGAACGGCCGTCCGCTGGACTACATGGTCGTTCAGCACATGGAGCCGGATCACTGTGCGATGATCGACGACATGCTGCGCCGCTATCCGGAGGCGAAGATGGTATGCAGCGCCAAGGCGGTCGGCATGTTCGCCCAGTTCTACGGAACGGACGTTGCCGCGCGTGCGCTGGTCGTCAAGGAAGGCGACAAGCTGTCCACGGGCGAGCATACGCTGCATTTTGTCATGGCGCCGATGGTGCACTGGCCGGAGGTCATGGTCACCTACGACGAGAAGGACAAGATCCTGTTCTCGGCTGATGCGTTCGGCACATTCGGCGCACTGGCGGGCAACATTTTCGATGACGAGATCACGTTCGACACCACATGGATGAACGATGCCCGCCGTTACTACACCAACATTGTCGGCAAGTACGGCGTACAGGTGCAGACGCTGCTTAAGAAGGCGGCATCGCTCGATATTGAGATGATCTGCCCGCTGCATGGTCCGATCTGGCACAAGGATCTCGGCCTGCTGCTGGAGAAGTACCAGAAGTGGAGCACCTACGAGCCGGAGGACAAGACGGTCATGATCGCCTACGCGACCATGTACGGCAACACCGAGAACGCCGCAAACGTGCTCGCAGGCATGCTGGCCGACAAGGGCGTGAAGAACATCGCGATGTACGATGTATCTGAGACCGACGTTTCCGAGCTGGTAGCGGAGAGCTTCCGCTGCAGCCATCTGGTGCTCGCTGCGCCGACCTATAACAGCGGCATCCAGCCGAAGATGGAAGCATATCTGTCCGATATCAAGGCGCTTAACCTGCAGAACCGCACGGTTGCCGTCATCGACAACGGCACCTGGGCCGCTACTGCGGGCAAGCAGATGATCGGCATGCTCGAGGGCATGAAGAACATGACCATCCTCGAGAACCCGATCTCCATCAAGTCTGCACTGGCAGAGAATCAGCTCGGCGCACTCGAAGCGCTGGCTGACGAGCTGGCAAAGCAGGTAAACGGTTAAGGCAATACCGCATAATTGAACAAGAGCGATTTGCGAGCAAATTTTGTGTACTAACGAGGCGCGGTTTTGCAGTAATACTTAATGTATTACTGTGAAATCGCAACAAAGTCAGGACACAAAATTTCCGCAAAGCGCCGCAGCTTTAATTGTGCGGTGTTGCCTTAATAATCAAATACCGGCGGCTGTCGCAATGCGGCAGCCGTTTTTCTGTATATGCAGGGGAGAGCGGCGAGGAAAAATGCCCTCCCTTCCTTTATAAAATGTATACGAAATTGATGATGTTATAGAGAAAACCCGGATTTATCCAAGCAAACAGCAGGGAAAAGTGAAAGAGCGTCAGCGGTGCGGAACGAATGCATCTCCCGGTTCGCTGCTTTCCACGAAAAGACAGGGCAAAGTGGCATGAAAAAACGCATGAAAGCACAAAAATTTTGTGCGAACAGTGAAAAATTAAAAATTTTGTGAAATCCGGTTAAAAATGTGTTGCATAATGCGTTAATAGTGATATTATAGTACAAGGGTTGAAACAACCGCCACAATATCTAAAGTATAGAGAAAATACATCAGGAGAAGAAACGAGGAATTTTTATGCTTCGGTTTTTGGAGAGCATGCAGTGGGTGCTGTTCATTTTCTTTACTGCGGCGTATGCGTACCAGATCTTTTACCTTCTGGTTGGCTTGTGGGGCAAGCAGCGCGGCGGCGTGGAAAATGCAGAGCTGCACCGTTACGCGGCGATCATTTCGGCACGCAATGAGTCCGCCGTTATCGGCAGACTGATCCGCACCTTGAAGGAGCAGGATTATCCGTCGGAGCTGCTCGATGTTATTGTTGTTGCAGATAACTGCACGGACAATACCGCTGAGGTAGCGCGCAGCGCCGGTGCGATCGTGTACGAGCGATTTAATAAGGTGCAGGTCGGCAAGGGCTACGCGCTGGACTATCTGTTCAAGCATATTTTTGAGGAGCAGGGTGAGGATGCGTACGACGCGTTTTTCGTATTCGATGCGGACAACATCGTAGATCCGCAGTTCGTCCGTGAGATGAACAAGATGTACGATACCGGCGAGTATTCCGCATTGACCAGCTACCGCAATTCGCAGAACTTCTGCGCGAACTGGATCTCCGCAGGCTATGCACTGTGGTTCCTGCGTGAGTCGCGCTTCCTGAACCGCCCGAGAACCCGTCTGGGCGTCAACTGTGCGGTTTCCGGCACCGGTTTTCTGATTTCGGCTGATGTGCTCCGTGAGGAAGGCGGATGGAATTATCATCTGCTGACCGAGGATATCGAGTTCTCCATCGCCAGTGCGGTTCGCGGCCGTAAGATCGGCTACTGCGGCAATGCCATCATCTACGATGAGCAGCCGGAGCATTTCCGCCAGTCGTGGGATCAGCGTCTGCGCTGGAGCAAGGGCTTCTATCAGGTGGACGCAAAGTATACCGGCGCACTGCTGCGCGGCTGTACGCGCGGCGGCAAGGCGGGCATGTCCTGCTATGATATGCTGATGACGGTTGCACCGTGCAACCTTGTTACCATCGGCTCGCTGCTGCTGGCCGTACTCCTGTGCGTGACCAGCTTCGCACAGCCGGCATACATTACATACCGCGTTATGCGCATGCTCGGCCGTATTCTGATGCTGACTGTGCGCGGCATTACGTTCAGCCTGTTTGCCTTCGGCGCGGTGACGATGATCGCCGAGTGGAAGCGCATCGCAGGTCCGGCGTGGAAAAAGGTACTGTATACCTTTACCTTCCCGTTCTTCATGCTCACCTATGTTCCGATCTCGATCGCCGCTCTGGTCGGCAAGGTCGAGTGGAAGCCGATCCAGCATGGCATTGCCAAGGTGCAGGAGGAGCGCGAGAGCGCGTAATTGAATCAAAACAGCCGCAGGGTGTCTGCGGCTGTTTTTTTACCATTTGCAGATGTGTAATCGCAGGGGAGGCCGGTGGTCTCCCTTGCGGAATAAATTGTGCGGACCGATGACAAGCGGTGCGCCAAGGTCGGCGCACCCTGCGGGATAGCATTTAGCAATAGATAGAATTCGCAGGTGCCGTCTGTGGCCACCAGACCAACGAGCTGCGCGGCACAGGTATCCTCTGGAGGACTCTCTCTTGCCCTTCGGGTAATTCACCGTTCTCTGATTTTCGCTGTGCTGAATAGGAAGGAGGGAACCTTGGTTCTCTTCTTCTTGTGCCCCTGCCGGGGAGGCAGGATTCTCTCGCTTCATAAGCGAAAACCCTAATTTCTGGAATGATAATGAAAACCCACTCAAACGCCACACAATCGACTTTGCAAATTTGCCGTATAGTTTTGAACCAATCCATCAAAAGTTCATCACACGCGATTCTGACGCGAAATACAAAACGAAAACCGATGCCATCCATGTCTGCAACCGCAAAACCGCTCAAACAGGCAGAAAAAAAGAGCCATGCTTTCGCACAGCTCTTCAAAAATTTACTTGAGCAGATATACGTTTGCGTACTGCACGCCAAGCTCGTTTGCACGCTCGTGGGTGCTTACTGCAATGTCGATTTTGTTGCCCTTGATCGCTCCGCCGGTGTCCTCAGCGATGAACACGCCGTAGCCCTCGATGAATACGCGGCTGCCGAGCGGAATGACGGACGGGTCAACTGCGATCGTGCGGCCTTCGGTCAGGGTGGTGCCGGTAGCAGTCAGTGCCAGATTGTTGCCGTTGCATGCAACGCACGGATCGTAGAAGGTCAGTTTATAATTGCCAAGCGCAGTGGCATTTGCCTTGATGGCATCGCTTGCCAGATACGTTGTGGAGTAAGCTACCGGACGGGCAGTGGCTGCACTTGCGACCAGCTGATTGTAAGCGGTCTTGGTTGCAGCGGCCTTGATCTCGGCTTCCTTCTTAGCTGCTTCTTCAGCGGCCTTTTTGGCAGCCTCAGCCTTAGCCTTCTTAGCAGCTTCCTCCTGCGCCTTCTTGGCAGCATCCTGCTGTGCCTTGAGTGCGGAAGCCTTTGCCTTCGCCATAGCCTGCTGTGCGTTGGAGATTTCGGCAGAGGTGAGCACCGTGCCGACAGAATGGTTCAGAGTGGAAGAGAGTACCGCAGTCGGCTGCTCCAGTGCAGCAGCGCCGAAGGTTGCCATCGAGCCTACCGTGAAGGTTGCCGCGAGGAACATGGCAGCATGCTTACGCAGAGAAATAGACATTTGTGTTACGCTCCTAAAAGTCAGGTGAAAACGCAGCGGGAACACTTCCCGCGCCACCGGAAAAACCGATGTTGTTTTCTGGGTTGTTACTGTTTTGTTTACGTTCTGTTTCCGAACTGTAACCAATCATACTGCATCCTCTCCGATTTGTCAAACGGTTTCATAGAATTTTGTGCACATTTCACAGAGTTTGTCGCTGGATTTCGTTAATCTGTATGGCATAATTGGGCGAAAATGCGGTTTTTTACGGTTAGCCGTGTAAAACGCACATCGGCGGCTTTGTTACAAACCGCAGGGACCGAAAGGGAAGTCTGCCCGGTTGGACCGGTCATTATGCGGGACACGCAGAATGGGTAAAACAGCGGGACACTGTGCATAAATAGTATATAGGCAGATTGGCTGTTTCGACGAAGCCGTGCAGAGCGCTTTGATGACTGACTCTTTACAATTCTGCTGAGCTGTGGTATATTAAAAATAAGTGTTTGCAGTCCGTGTGGGAATGCGCTGTGCCATTTGCAGCGAAAACGGACCGCATCCTTCACATGTGGATAAAGACAGACGGGATCGCATGGTCTGCCTTTTCAGAAAAGCGGAAACGACATCCGCGTACATATAATAAACAACAATCAGATAAAGGAAAGTGATAATACTATTATGAAGGAAAAACTGAAGATCATACCGCTCGGCGGTCTGAACGAGATCGGTAAGAACATGACGGTGATCGAGTACGGCAATGACATCGTAGTTATCGACTGCGGCGTTGCCTTTCCGGATGACGACATGCTGGGTGTTGACCTGGTCATTCCGGATACAACGTACCTCAAGCGCAACCTGAACAAGCTGCGCGGCTATGTGATCACCCACGGACATGAGGACCATATCGGCGCTATTCCGTATGTTCTGCGCGAGTGCAACGCACCGATCTACGCGACCCGACTGACCTGCGGCATCATCGAGACCAAGCTGTCCGAGCACAAGATGCCCCAGAAGGTCAAGATGAACCGCGTGCGCGCCGGTGATACGATTAAACTCGGCTGTTTCAAGATCGAGTTTATCCACACCAACCACTCCATTGCGGATTCGGTTGCGCTGGCGATTACCACGCCGCTGGGCACCATCCTGCACACGGGCGACTTCAAGATCGACCTGACGCCGGTTTCCGGTGAGATGATCGACCTTGTCCGCATCGGTGAGCTGGGCAAGAAGGGACTGCTTGCGCTGATGAGCGACTCGACCAACGTCGAGCGTCCGGGCTACACGCCGAGTGAGAAAATCGTCGGCAAATCGCTCGAGAAATTTATCATGGAGAGCGACCAGCGCATCATCATTGCAACGTTCGCGTCCAATGTATCGCGTCTGCAGCAGATTCTCGACATTGCCGCCAAGGCAGGACGCAAGGTAGCCGTCTGCGGCCGAAGCATGGAGAAGATCTCCAAGGTTTCGATGGAGCTGGGTTATCTGAAGGATTCCGGCAAGGTCATGATCGACATTTCCGAGATCAAGCGCTACGCGCGCAGCCAGCTGATCATCGTATCCACCGGCTCTCAGGGTGAGACCATGTCCGCGCTGTATCGTATGGCGTACGGCAGCCACAAGCAGGTGGAGGTCAACTCCGGCGACCGTATCCTGATTGCAGCATCCGCTATCCCGGGCAACGAGAAGTCGATCAACAACATGGTCAACGAGCTGTACAAGCAGGGCGCTGAGGTCATTTACGACCGTTCGGCAGCCATCCACGTTTCCGGCCATGCCTGCCAGGAGGATCTTAAGCTGATGCTCGGTCTGTGCAAGCCGAAGTACTTCATTCCCGTACACGGCGAGTACCGCATGCTCGTGCAGCATGCCGGTCTGGCACGCGAGATGGGTGTCAACCCGAAGAACATTCTCGTCAGTGAGATCGGTCGTCCGATCGAGATCAGCGAAAATTCGGCTCGTCTGGGCAATTCCGTGCCGGCAGGCCGTCTGCTGGTAGACGGTCTGGGCATCGGTGATGTCGGCACTGCCGTTCTGCGTGACCGCAAGCATCTGTCCGAGGACGGTCTGCTGGTTATCGTAGTAACCGTGGACGCAACGACCGGCGTTGTCATTGCGGGTCCGGATATCGTATCGCGCGGTTTTGTTTATGTCAAGGAAGCCGAGGCTCTCATGGAGGAGCTGCGTACCATTTCGCAGATGGCGCTTGACCGCTGCTCAGTAGAGAATCTGCGTGACTGGAACAGCCTGAAATCTGCCATCAAGGGCGATGTAAGTGATTACCTGTTCAAGAAGACCAAGCGCAGCCCGATGGTCCTGCCGATCATCATGGAAATCTAAATGTAAGCCAGATAAGAAAAGACACCGAGAAATCGGTGTCTTTTTTCGTATAAGCCCTGTAATTAACCTTTATACATGCCGATCTTGCACAGCTCTTTAATCATATCCGGCACAGTCTGACCGGCAATCTCGAGCCGCTCTGCGGCGCCGGGTTTCTCCTCGGAGAACGTATCCCATGCGGTGACAAGATGTCCGGTCGGCTCCATGCCGTACTTTTTCAGCAGGGGAACGAAACGCTTTGCGGTCTCGCTGTAAATGGACAGAACCTTGTACTTCTGTACGAAAAGCTCCTCCTCGGTGGTCAGAGAGCCAATGGCGAATGCCGAAAGACCGTCCTGATACAGCAGTTCGCCGTAGCCGTCTAAAATCATGGTCAGCTGCTTTTTTGTCATGCCGTCCAGATACCAGACCTCATCGCTTTCCGCATCCGGATGGATGGCGAGGAACAGCGGCTCGTCCAGCTCGGCGTAGAACGAATGCACAAAGTCGCTCAGCTTCTCGAAGCTGAGGTTTGCGGTGATGGTGTTGCCGTCCAGCTCGTACTGCTCGGACAGCTTTTCGGGGAACGGAACGGTCACGCCTGCAGCGGTTTGAAACATAGAAATATCTCCTTATATATAATGTATAAAAATGCGGTTTACAGTCGAATGCTGATCTCGCCCGAGGACAGGGCATTTACCTGTCCGTCCGCGGTTTTCACCAGCAGATGTGCATTCTCGTCCAGTCCGATGCACTCGGCTTCGTAGCGGCCTGCCGGACTGCTGACCGTTACCGGACGGTTAATGCAGCAAAGCCGTTCGCGGTACTGCTCGAGCAGCTCGGGTTCCTTGCCCTGCTCGAGCAGCATGTACACATCCTCGAAGTGGTTGAGGACAGCGGCGGCCAGTTCAGCTCTGCGGGGCGGCTTGCCGAAGTCACTGATGGCACCCGCGACCGCCTGTACTTCCTCGGGCCACGCCGGATTGGGCTGCAGATTGATGCCGATGCCGACCACAAGCGAGCTTACCGTGCCGGTTTCACCCTCGATCGTCGCTTCCGTGAGGATGCCGCACAGCTTGCGTCCGTTCATCAGCACGTCGTTCACCCATTTGATCTGCGGCGTGAAGCCTGCGGTCTGCTCAATGGCGCGCACGACCGCGATCGCCGCCGAAATGGTGACGAACGACAGGTGCGACAGCGGCAGTGTCGGATGCAGCAGAATGGTCATGTAGACGCCGGTGTCGGCAGGGGAGACGAACGTGCGGCCGAGCCGTCCGCGCCCGCCGGTCTGCTCCTCGGCAAACAGCGTGAAGCCGTGCTTTCTGCCGAGATACTGCTCCTTCATCGTTGTGTTGGACGAGGTAAGCGACGGCTCGACCAGGATTTCGCGTCCGATGACCGCGGTATCGAGCAGTGCGTCAATGCCTGCGGCGGTCAGGCTGTCGTCATCCAAGGCCAGGCGATAGCCTTCTCTGGTCACGGCGTCAATGGCAAGGCCGCTCTCGCGCAGTGCGGCGATCGCCTTGTGCACCGCCGCACGGGATACGCCAAGCTGCTCGGCGAGCCGTCCGCCGGAAAGGCGGGTGCCTCGTGCCTGTTCGAGTGCCTGCAAAACGGCGTCCTTCACGGTCAATTCGATCATCTCCATCATTAAAATGCTAATCTCTATTGTAAACGAAAAAAGAAGATAGTACAATACTATCATGCAAAACAATGGGCGGCATAACGGAAAATCCATGCCGCAATGGAGGAAAATACCTTGAAGACCAAGCAAGAGATACTGACCGCGCTTGCACACAGCGGCGACGATAAGCTGCTGCTGGCAGGACTGCTTGACAAGGAGCAGACGTGTGAGCAGCGCGGTTATTTGACCCATACCAAGTTCCTCGACCTCAAGCAGCGGGCGCTGTGCACGGATGCGGTGCGTCTTGCCGGAGCGACCGGTCATGCGCTGTTCTGGGGCGGCTATGAGGACGCGGAACGCGGGATCTATCTGTTTTATCCGGATTACATGGATGCCGAGAGTGCAAAGATGTCCGCGCCGCTGGCGCTGCTGCGCGCCCGCAAGCGCCGGGAGGACACGCTCACGCACCGCGACTACCTCGGTTCGCTGATGGGACTGCAGATCGACCGCTCGGTGGTCGGTGACATTCTCGTGCACGAGGAAGGCGCAGACATCATCGTGCTCGAGGACATGGCGGAGTTCATCCTCATGCACTTTGCCAAAGCGGGCCGCAAGCAGCTTTCGCTGACGCGCGAGGATCTCAGTGACCTGAAGCACGCGGCAGTCGAGGAAAAACGGGGGACCGGTTCGGTGGCGTCTCCGCGTCTGGACAGTGTAGCCGCTCTGATTTTTGGCCTGCCGCGCAAGGACGCACAGGCGCGGATCGAGAAGGGACTGGTGTTCGTCAACAACACACCCTGCATGAAGCCTGAGCACCAGATTACGGAAGGCGACCGCCTGACCGTGCGCGGCGTCGGCCGTGCGCGCGTGGAGGCGTTCGGCGGTACGAGCCGTAAAGGACGAATTTTCCTCGAATATGTCCGAAATGCGTAAACATTGGCAGAATGTGTCCGGCAAAGCCTGTTGTCAAGCGGGTTTGTCTATGTTATACTTTAGGCAATACCAAACGATTAAAGCTGCGGCGCTTTACGGAAATTTTGTGTCCTGATGTCGTTGTGATTTTTTGCAATACCTCGTATTGCTGCAAAACCACGCCTAATCAGTACGCAAAATTTGCTCGTAAATCGCTCTTGTTCAATCATTTGGTATTGCCTGTAACCCACATACGAGGTGTATCTTATGAAAAAACGCTTACTATCTGCATTCCTGTGTGCGGCGATGCTGGCAACGATGATACCGGCAGCGTTTGCCTCCGATCTGGACGGACACTGGAGCAAAAACTTTATCGAATATCTGGATGATGAGGGCATCATCAATCCGAGTGCGACCACCGGCAAGTACGAGCCGGAGCGCAAGGTCACTCGTGCGGAGTTCATGCGCTATGTCAACCGTGCGTTTCACTTCACGGAGAAGGCAAGCATTTCGTACAGCGATGTGCAGTCCAACTCGTGGTACTACGACACGGTGCGCATTGCCGAGAAGTACGGCTACATCAACGGCACCGGCAACGGCAGAATGAATCCGGAGGGGTATGTCACCCGTGAGCAGGCGGCGGTTATCCTCGGACGGCTGTACAAGGCCGATCCGGGTAATGTAAAACCGGCAAACCTGTCTTTTAAGGATAAGACGAAGGTTGCGGCGTGGTCGGCAGGCTATGTCAAGGCGGCTGTGGACAAGGGCATCATCACCGGCTACAAGGACAATACCTTCAAGCCGACCAAGGTCATCACCCGCGCAGAGCTGGCGAAGATCCTGTACTATTACCTTGGAACCTCGCTTTCAACGGCCGGCAAAGCCTATACCGGCTCCGACCTCAAGAGCGATACCGCGAACGTCACCATCTCGGAAAGCTGCACGCTGTCCGACGCGACGATCGACGGCGATCTGTACCTGACTGAAGGTCTGGCCTCGGATGCGGTACAGCTGAATGACGTGTACGTCAAGGGTACGATCATCGTAGCCGGCGGCACGGTAACAATGACGAATACAATGAGCGACCACATCGTTGTGTCCTCGCCTATGGGTCGCCTGCTGCAGGTTACTGCGGCAGGCGCCGCTCGTTTTCCGAGCACGGAGGTCCGCAGCACAGCGGTGCTTTACGAGAAAAAGCTGACCACCCCAGGCTATGAAGGCTTCGCGGATGTAAAAATAAACGGCGATAAGAAGGTTTCGCTGACGCTGGATGCGGATATCAATCATCTGGAGCTGAATACCGAATCCACGGTTTCCACCACTGCGAATGCATCGGTCTACCGCATGACCGCCGGCAAGCCTGCGTCTGTCACCGGCTACGGCACGATTTATCAGGCGGAGATCAAGAGCAGCGGCGTGAGTTTTGCCAGCAGCGTGCGGGTCTCCGGCTACACAATCGCAAACGGCGTGACCGCCATCGCAGGCGGACAGACGCTCACGGGCAGCGTGACGGCGGCTGTTTCGCCGGAAAGCATAGCGGTCGATTTGAATAACCTCTCTGCACTGGGCAAAAATGTTGCGGTCACCGTGCCGAACGGTCTGAAAATTGAGAAAATCGAGAGTAACGGTGCAGTCCTCACTGCAGGCACGGACTATACGCAGACCTCGACCGGAGCCGCCATCAGCGCGGACTGGCTGGGCAGGCTGCCGCGCGGTAACTGCAAACTGACGCTGACGCTCTCGGACGGCAAAACGGCGGCAATCGCCATTGCTGTTACCGATTCTTCGGTGAGCGAAAATGCGCAGAATGCGTCTTTTGACCGCTATTACAAGTCGGAAAAGTACGCGGATGTGCATACACGCCTGAGCGGCGCCAATACCTCGGAGGATATCCGGGATGTGGTGCTCGGTCTGTCGAGCATCGACTACACGTTCGATTCCTCGACGCGTTCGCTCATCCTGCCGCGCGGTGTGCTGGCGCAGCTTCGAGCGGGCAGCTACACCATCAGCGTTGAGCTGAAAAACGGAAAGACCGAGGCGTTCACCCTGACCGTGCGCGATTCCGCACCGACCGGCGAAAGCTGGGCGGTCGAGGAGTACAACACGTTTTCACCGAGCGAACCGAAGTTCACGCTGCCGCTGACGCGCACAAGCCTGAAAAGCGTGACCGTGAACGGCGATACGCTGACCTCAAACAAGGACTACACGGTCAGCAGTCAGACGCTGACGCTGAAAAAGTCCGCGCTCGAGCGTTACCGCAAGGACGGTACGACTGTCGTATTCAGCGCCGATCTGGCAGACGGCACGACTTATGCCCTCGTTATCGACTATGTAAAGCGAAAGTAACTTCTTGTAAAGGAGCGTGATGAAATGAAAAAGGCAGCAGGCTTTATCGTTTTACTGATTTTCATGACGGGATTGATCGGCTGCAGTGGAAAAACGGTCAAGCTGGACTTGCCGTTTACAGCCGATGATGTGGAAAGTGCTGTAATGTATCATTTCGAGGGCGTCCCTATAACGGCAGAGAAGAAAAGCGTTACAGACAAAGACGATATCAAAGCGCTGTATGAGCGGCTGGAAGGTCTGCCGCTCAAAGATAAGACGATAGATGATAGCGGTGACGGAGGAGATGTGACCAGTTTTCGGTTTCAGCTTTCGGACGGGACGAACTATGAACTGATTTACGTCTGCAGCGGCGTGAAAAACGGCTATCTGGCTTCGCAGACAGGCGGATTTCGCTATTTCACACGTGCGGATATCGGCGCCTGCTGGAATGACTTGAATCAAGAACTTGTGGCAGAACATGCCGATCAGAGCGAACTGCCGGGATATGATCCGGCATAAAGGCATAAAAACCCTCTGTATGAAACCATACGGAGGGTTTTCTCTATCTTACGGGTACGCTCAGCACTCACACTTCCAGAAGTAAGCCGAGTACGGAGGCAATTCGCTGCCGCCGCCGAAGTCGTGCATTTCTCCGGTAATGAGGTCCACAGCACGGCCGCAGCGCGCGTCAAAGTGTGCATGGTACGGCTGCTCGTCGATATTTACCGCAACGAGCACGCGTTCGCCGTCTGTCTCGCGCTCCCAGATGCACTGCTTGTTGGTGAGCACAAGCTGCTTGAAGCCGCCGTAGCAAAGCGCGCGGCTTTCACGGTGCGCCTTCGCCATTGCGGTGATACGGGCGGTCAGGTCGTTCTCGATCGGCTGCTCGAACGAGGGACGCAGAGCGTCATCGCCGTCCTGCTTTTTGCCCTCGGCACCCCATTCGCTGCCGTAGTAGATGCACGGAATGCCGGGCATGCCGAACAGCAGCGCATAGATCAGCGGCAGATGCGCCGGATTCTGCAGGATGGACGCAACGCGCGTCACATCGTGGTTATCCACAAACGAAAGCAGGTGCTTGCCTTTATACAGCGTCCAGTTTTCCGGACCGAACTGGCGCAGCAGCGAATGCGTGATCTCAAACAGGTTGTAGCTGTTCATCGAGGAATACAGACCCTTGTAGCACTCGTAATTCGTGCAGGAGTGCAGCATGCCGTCTCCGACAAACTGATTGTAGTCGCCGTGGAGCAGCTCGCCGACGAGGAAAAAGTCGGGCGAGAGCGAGTCGCAGAAGCCGCGCAGTGCACGGATGAAATCCTTGTCGAGACAGTACGCCACGTCCAGCCGCAGACCGTCAATGCCGAATTCGTCCTTCCACTGGCGGATACACTCGAAAATGTGGTGCTGCACATCCGGATGGCGCAGATTGAGCTTTACCAGCTCGAAATGACCTTCCCAGCCCTCGTACCAGAAGCCGTCATTGTAGTTTGAGTTGCCGTCAAAGGAGATGTGGAACCAGTCCTTGTAGGGGGAATCCCATTTTTTCTCCTGCACATCCTTGAACGCCCAGAAACCTCGTCCGACGTGATTGAATACGCCGTCCAGCACAACTTTGATGCCGTGCTCGTGCAGCGTTTTGCAGACGGCGGCGAAATCCTCGTTGGTGCCGAGACGGCAGTCCACGCGGCGGAAATCGCGGGTGTCGTAGCCGTGGCTGTCGGACTCAAAAATCGGGGAGAAGTACACGGCATTGCAGCCGAGAGATGCAATATGCTCTGCCCAGTCGCTGACCTTGCGGATGCGCGGAACGGTCACGCCGTCGTTTACGCGCGGCGCACCGCAGAAGCCGATGGGATAGATCTGATAAAATACGCTTTCGTATGCCCACATGAAAAACACTCCTTTACATCGGGTAGCATGTTCAGTATAATAAAAGTGAATAAGAAATGCAAGCGATTTGTGATAAAAATTATGCAAGGTGGCGATAAAATGCGAAAAAATTCTTATGTTGCGGGATTGGGGATTTGTCTGCTTTTATGCGCTTGCAGTCAGCAAAAGCCGATTAGATTGCTTGCCGACGCAGAAATTGTGTCCACAGACAGCCGAAATCAAACAATCACTGTGCGGGATGCGGGAGAGACGACCGTATTCGGCGAGCATGGCACGGCAGACTGCTCGAAAGCAGCGCTTTCTGCTTACAATTCCGACACCGGCAAAACGCAGGAAATCGGCTTTGAGGACCTGCAGGTGGGAGATTACGTTGTCATCGGCTTTTATGAAAACGAGAAGGCGCAGGCACAGACCGAGACCGTGCACGCCGAGTCTGTCGAGCGAATGAGACAAAAATCTGTGCAGGATTGAAAAAACACTTGCAATCCGCTACATGATATGATATTATAGTCGAGTAACAATGAACACGGGCATTCCTCTGCTCATTTATGGGTTTACGATGCGGCAAGAATGTCTAAGACGAAAGGAAGACTAAAAAATGGATCTCGTTAAAGTCCTGTCCGAGCAGCAGCTCAAGAGTGATCTGCCCACTCTGAAGATCGGCGACACCGTTAAGGTACACGCAAAGATCAAGGAGGGCAACCGTGAGCGTATTCAGGTATTCGAAGGCATCATCATTGCTAAGAAGCACGCTGGCGTAAACCAGACCGTAACCGTTCGCCGCATTTCTTACGGCGTAGGCGTAGAGAAGACCTTCCCGGTACATTCCCCGAACGTTGCTAAGTTCGAGGTTGTTCGCAGCGGTAAGGTTCGCCGTGCTAAGCTGTACTACCTGCGCGGTCGCGTAGGCAAGGCTGCCAAGATCGCAGAGAAGGTTTAATTCTAACATTACAACCGAACAAAAACGGGGAGCTTTTGCTCTCCGTTTTTTGTTTTCACTTGCGCATACGCTGTATTATCGCTATAATAATATTGTATGCTATCTTTTTGATGGAGGAAATCATAATGCAGCAAACCGAAAATAAAAAGAGTGAGGGACGCTTCTCGAGCGAGCTGTTCGGCTGGGGCGAATCCCTGATGGCGGTTCTGGTGTTCTTCGTGGTCGTATTCACGTTTTTCGTGCGCCTGATCGGCGTGGACGGCATGAGCATGTACCCGACCCTCGAGGATCACAGCATCATGCTGGTAAGCAACCTGAACTATACGCCCGAGCGTGGAGACGTTGTCGTGCTGCGCAAGGAGGGTTTTTACAACAATCAGCCGATCGTCAAGCGCATCATTGCGACCGGCGGCGATACGGTGGACATTGATCCCGTAACCGGCGACGTGAGCGTCAACGGCGAGGTTCTCGATGAGCCGTATATCAACGAAACGATCAATGTACTCGAGCATATGGGCGATCTGACCTATCCGCAGACCGTACCGGAGGGCTGCGTGTTCGTCATGGGCGACAACCGCAACGCCTCTACCGACAGCCGCGACAGCCGTCTCGGCATGGTGGATGAGCGCTACATCCTCGGTCATGTGCAGAGCGTGGTTTTCCCAATCAGCGATTTTGGAACGGTGAAGTAATATGAATATTCAATGGTATCCCGGACATATGACAAAGACCCGCCGGCAGATGGCGGAGTATATCAAGCAGGTGGACGCAGTCTGCGAGGTCGTGGACGCACGCATTCCGCAGGTGTCCCGCAACCCGGATATGGATGAGATTGCAGCAGGCAAGCCGCGCATGATGATCCTTAACCGCATCGACCTGGCTGACCCGAACATGACGGCTGTCTGGGCGAAGCATTTCCGTGAGCAGGGCATGGCGGTCATCCAGACCGACAGCCGCAGCGGCAATGGTACGCAGGCGTTCTCCGGCGCGGTTCGCACGCTGCTGGCGGACAAGATCGCCCAGTGGAACGAAAAAGGTCTGGTCGGCAAGTCCGTCCGCGTGATGGTCGTCGGCATCCCGAATGTGGGCAAATCCACGTTCATCAACCGCATTCTCGGCAGAAAATCCGCCAAGGCGGCGGATCGTCCGGGTGTGACGCGCGGCAGCCAGTGGTTCCGCGTGGAGAGCGGCATTGACTTGCTCGACACCCCGGGCATCCTGTGGCCCAAGTTCGACGATGAGCGCGTCGGTATTCTGCTGGCGTGCACGGGTGCGATCAAGGACGATATTCTGGACGTTGAGACGCTCGGCTGCAAGCTGATGGAGCTGCTCGCCGAACAGGCGCCGCAGACCATCATTGACCGCTACAGCATCGCCATTCCGGAGGAGGAGTGCGATTTCCTCGGTTATGAGCTGCTGCAGCAGGCGGGCAGGCGCCGCGGTTTTCTGCTGCGCGGCGGTGAGATCGACACCGAGCGCATGGCGCGCATCCTGCTCGATGAGTTCCGCGGCGGTGTTCTCGGCCGCATTACGCTCGAGAAGCCGGAATAAACCAACATTTCGAGGGCGAACCACTGTGTTCGCCCTTGGTTTTAGGAGAGACAAACATGACTTGGGAATACGAAGAAAAAGCATGGGCGAACGGCTACGGCTCGGTGTGCGGCGTGGATGAGGCCGGACGCGGTCCGGTCGCCGGACCGGTGTGCGCTGCTGCGGTCATCCTGCCCGCCGGAATCGTCATCGAGGGACTGAACGACTCGAAAAAGCTCAGTGAAAAGAAGCGTGAGAAGCTGTTCGACGAAATCACGGCAAACGCGCTTGCGTGGTCGGTTTCGCTCGTGGACGAGCGGGTGATCGACGAGATCAACATCCTGCAGGCGACTTACCGCGCGATGAAGCAGGCGGTGGACGGTCTGACACGCCCGGCGGATTTTGTCTATGTGGACGGCAACCGCTCACAGGGACTTGAGCAGCCGCACGAGTGCGTGGTCTCCGGCGATGCAAAAATCCCGTCTGTCGCGGCAGCGTCCATCATCGCCAAGGTAACGCGAGACCGCCTGATGCGCCAGTTCGCCGAGCAGTACCCGCAGTACGGCTTTGAAAAGCACAAGGGCTACGAGACCAAGGCGCACGATGAGGCACTGCTCATGCACGGCCCGTGTCCCATCCACCGGATGACGTTTTTGAAGAAATTCTACGAAAAGCATCCGGAAGCACCGCGATGAAGGGCGCGTGGGGAGAAAAAGCGGCTCGGCTGTACCTCGAAAAGCGCGGCTGGCACACGGCAGCGATGAATTTCCGCACCCGGTTCGGTGAGATTGACATTATCGCGGAGAACGCGCAGTATGTTATCTTTGCGGAGGTCAAGACGCGCAAAAACGCCCGCTACGGTCCGGCGTGCGAAGCCGTCACACCGGTCAAGCAGGCGAAGATCATCGCCGCTGCACAGGCGTGGCTGCAGGAGCACCCGACCGAAAAGCAGCCGCGGTTTGACGTGATCGAGGTTTACGGCGAGGAAAACGCATCGGTTCCGCCGCGCATCAACCATCTGGAAAATGCCTTTGGAGGGTGAGTATGAAGCTGTTTGATCTGCACTGTGACACCATCTATGAGTGCTGCGAGACAGGAAAACACCTGCGGGAGAACGATTTACATATCAATTATGCAGCAGCGCACAGGTATCAGCCATATGTGCAGTTTTTTGCGCTGTTCTGCGGCGCGAGACAGCCGTATTCGCCGGAAACGCGCGACTGTCTGCTCGATACACCCGCCGATGAGCGGTTCGACCGCATGCTGACGACTGCCAGACGCGAGTTTGCCGCCAACGCCGACTGGCTGACGTTCTGCCGTTCGGCGGCGGATATTCGGGCGGCGGTGGAGGCGGGAAAGGCGGCGGCGCTGCTCTCTATCGAGGGCGCGGAGCTGCTGCCCGACCGGCCGGACGCGCTCGACTATGTTTACGACGCCGGTGTGCGTCTTATCACGCTGACGTGGAATTACCGCAGCCGCTACGGCTGCTCATCCGCCGTGGATCAGAACGAGGGTCTGACCGAGCTGGGCAAGCAGCTGGTCCGCGACTGCGGCGAGAAGGGGATACTCGTTGATGTATCGCACCTGTCCGACCGCGGGTTCTGGGACGTGTGCGAGGCAACAGACCGTCCGTTTGTTGCGACCCACAGCGATTCGCGGGTTCTGTGCCGCAACTCGCGCAACCTGACCGACGAGCAGTTTGCCGAGATTGCCAACCGCAGGGGACTGGTCGGCGTCAACCTGTACACGCCGTTCCTCGTGCGGCAGAGCGATTCGGTGATCGATGACGCCATCGACCACATCGAGCGTTTCATCGGTATGTACGGCGAGAAGGTGGTCGCGCTCGGCTGTGACTTTGATGGCTGCGATACCCTGCCGATCGGCATTGACGGTCTGGCGGATATGTATCGTCTGGCAGACCGCATGTTGACACTTGGCTACAAGCAGGAAACGGTCGATGGGCTGTTTTATGACAACGCATTCAACTTTATGCAGAAAATGTTGTGACAGGACGGCGGAATTTCCACGGAATTGCCTATTGCCCAAACATACATATTTGCTATACAATAGAAGGAGCAATCAAAACCACTGCGGAGGTTGTAAAAATATGGATTATGTAAGCACAAGAAATAAGGAGCGCAAGGTTTCCGCGGCATACGCCATTGCCAACGGCATCGCACCGGACGGCGGCCTGTACTGCCCGACCGCGTTTCCCGCGCTTACCGACGCGGATTGGAAAACGCTTGCGGAGAGCGATTACAAGGGCCGCTCGGCGCTCATTCTCGGCAAGTTCCTGACCGACTTCACGGCGGAGGAGCTGGCGGACTTTGCGTCCAAGGCTTACGCCGATGAAAAGTTCGGCGGCGCAGATACTGCACCGGTGGTAAAGCTGGGCGAGGGCAAGAATCTGCTCGAGTTGTGGCACGGTCCGACCTGCGCGTTCAAGGATATGGCGCTGCAGATGCTGCCGCACCTGCTCACCGCGTCCCTGCGCAAGACCGGCGAAACCCGTACCGCCTGCATTCTGGTCGCTACGTCGGGTGACACCGGCAAGGCAGCGCTCGACGGCTTCCACGATGTACCGGGCACCAAGATCATGGTGTACTATCCGGTGGACGGCGTATCGCCCATGCAGAAGCTGCAGATGGTAACACAGGAAGGCAGGAACGTCGAGGTTGTAGCTATCCGCGGTAACTTTGACGATGCACAGAGTGCGGTAAAGCGCATCTTCACCGATGAGAATACCCGCGCAGCGCTCAACAAGGACGGCATGATGCTGTCCTCGGCAAACTCCATCAACTGGGGCCGTCTGGCGCCGCAGATCGCGTACTACGTTTCTGCGTACTGCGATATGGTTGCCGCAGGCACCATTGCACAGGGCGACAAGATCAACGTCTGCGTACCGACGGGCAACTTCGGCAACATCCTTGCGGCGTACATCGCCAAGAAGATGGGTCTGCCGGTCAACAAGTTCATCTGCGCGTCCAACCGCAACAACGTGCTGACTGACTTCTTCAAGAAGGGCGGCGAGTACAACCGCAACCGCGATTTCTTCACCACCACGTCGCCGTCGATGGACATCCTGATTTCGTCCAACCTCGAGCGTCTGCTGTTCTTCGCTTCCGACTTCAACGACAAGCTGGTTGCTGAGCTGATGAACAAGCTGAACACCGAGGGCAGCTACAAGGTAGCTGAGGATGTATTTGCCAAGATCGAGGCTGAGTTCGACGCAGGCTGCTGCGACGACAGCCAGGCGGCTGATACCATCAACAAGCTGTGGAAGGACGAGAACTACCTGTGCGATACGCACACCGCAGTTGCCGTTCGTGTATACGAGGACTACCGCGCACGCACCGGCGACGAAACGCCGACCGTGATCGCGTCCACCGCGTCTCCGTTCAAGTTCTGCCGCTCGGTTATCGAGGCGCTCGGCGGCACGCTCGAGAACGACGACGTTACCCAGCTGGAGGTGCTCTCTCAGCTGACGGGTGTACCGGCACCCGCTCCGCTTGCCGCTCTGGCAGGCAAGATGCCGCGCTTTGACCGCGTGGTAGACAAGGCCGACATTCTGTCCACCGTCGGTCTGCTCAAGGATCTGTAATGGCGCTTTATACGCTTGCCGATCTGCACCTTGCCGCCGATGTAGCCAAGCCGATGGATATTTTCGGCGGCCGGTGGCAGGGGCACACGGAAAAGATCATCAAAAACTGGCGTGCGCTTGTTGCGCCGGAGGACACCATTGTTTTGGGCGGGGATATTTCGTGGGGCATCAACCTTGCGGAAGCGAAAGGCGATTTTGCGCTGATCGACTCGCTGCCGGGCAAAAAGATCATTTTGAAGGGCAACCACGATCTGTGGTGGGAAACCGCCTCCAAAATGCACCGTTTCTTAGATGAAAACGGATTTACTACCATTGATTTTCTGCATAACAATTGTTTTTTCTATGAAAAGACCGCGCTGTGCGGCACACGCGGCTGGCCCTTTGAGGAGGACTTCGCCGACCCGCACAACGAGAAAATCTTCAAGCGCGAGCTGCTGCGGCTCGAGGCATCGCTGAAGCTCGGCGCTGCCGCAAACCCGGAGGAGATACTCTGTTTCCTGCATTATCCGCCGCTTTACGCGTCCTACCGCTGCGGTGAGATCATCGAACTGCTGCATAAGTACGGTGTAAAGCGCTGTATTTATGGACATTTGCACGGGAAAAGCCTGAGTCATGCCGTAACAGGTGAGCAGGAAGGAATTGAATGGAAGCTCGTCTCCGGAGATTTTGTGGATTTTATCCCGATTTTTCTGAAAAAATAGAAAAAACTATGGAAATTCTCAAAATAATCTGGTAGAATGATTTAGATACAATCGAAAGTAAGTAAGGAGATTGGCAACATGGAACTGAAAAACACTGAAAAGCAGGAGCACAGCGTCGTTGCTCTGACTATCGAGATCACCAAGGCTGAGTTTGAAGCAGCTAAGGACAAGGCATTCAAGAAGACCGGCAAGAACATCACCGTTCCGGGCTTCCGCAAGGGCAAGGCACCGCGCAAGATGATCGAGAAGCTGTACGGCGAAGGCGTGTTCTTTGAAGAAGCTTTCAATATCATTTACCCGGACGCTATGGAAATGGCTGTTGAGAAGTCCGGCATCAAGCCGGTCGGCCGTGCAGACGTTGATCTGGGCGACCCGGCAGAAGAGGGCGGCCTGACCATCATCGCCAAGGTACCGGTTGAGCCGGAAGTTGAGCTCGGCGAGTACAAGGGCATTGAGGTTGAGAAGGAGACCGTTAAGGTTCTGCAGGCTGACGTTAAGGCAGAGCTGAACCGCATGGCTCAGCGCAACGCCCGCACCGAGACCGTAGAGCGCAAGGCTAAGAAGAATGATACCGTTGATATCGACTTCGAGGGCTTCGTAGACGGCGTTCCGTTCGAGGGCGGCAAGGCTGAGCATCACGAGCTGACTCTGGGCTCCGGCGCATTCATCCCGGGCTTCGAGGATCAGCTGATCGGCTGCAAGGCCGGCGACGAGAAGGACGTAGTTGTTACCTTCCCGGAGGAGTACCACGCTAAGGAACTGGCAGGCAAGGAAGCTACCTTCAAGTGCAAGGTACACAAGGTTGAGGAGACCATCCTGCCGGAGATCGACGACGAGTTTGCTAAGGACGTTTCCGACACCTGCGAGACCCTCGACGATCTGAAGAAGGAGATCACCGAGCGCCTGAAGGCAGAGCGTCAGGAAGCTGCTGACAACGCTTTCGAGGAGAAGGTTCTGGACGCTGTAATCGACGGCATGAAGGCTGACATTCCGGCTGCTATGATCGACTCCCAGGTTGACACCATTGTACAGGACTTCGGCTACCGCCTGCAGATGCAGGGCATGGGCCTTGAGCAGTACCTCAAGATGACCGGCACTGAGATGGGCGCATTCCGTGCAATGTTCCAGAGCCAGGCAGAGCGTCAGGTGAAGACCCGTCTGGCACTGCAGAAGGTTGTTGAACTGGAAGGCATTACTGTTTCCGACACGGAACTCGAGGAAGAGTATGCTAAGATGGCAGAGCAGTACAAGATGGAAGTCGAGAAGGTTAAGGCCATCGTATCCAAGGAAGCTCTGGAGGGCGATCTGAAGATCTCGAACGCGCTCGAGTTCATCAAGAAGAACGCCAAGGTTAAGAAGGCAGCAAAGAAGAAGGCTGCTGAGGAGACCACCGAGGAGACTGCAGAGTAATTTCTGCTGATTCCCCAAAGCGCGCAAACACCAGCAAACCAAACGCTTAGCGTTGGTTCATAAGAAAAGCGCGAGCGACGCTCGCGCTTTTTCACCTATATTCAAGGAGGACAAAATCTGCGCTTTTTCGCAGCTTATCCACCTTGCTGAAAGGAGTTTTCCCAAGTGAGTTTAGTCCCTATGGTCGTAGAGCAGACCGGCCGCGGCGAGCGTTCGTTTGATATTTACTCCCGTCTGTTGAATGACCGCATTATCATGCTGTGCGATGAAGTAAACGACACGACCGCTTCTCTGGTCGTGGCTCAGCTGCTTTATCTGGAAGCACAGGACCCAGATAAGGATATTTCGCTGTATATCAACAGCCCCGGCGGCTCCGTAACCGCAGGTATGGCGATTTATGACACCATGAACTATATCAAGTGCGATGTTTCGACCATCTGCATCGGCATGGCGGCTTCCATGGGCGCGTTCCTGCTGTCCTCGGGCGCCAAGGGCAAGCGCTACGCGCTGCCGAATGCCGAGATCATGATCCATCAGCCGTCCGCCGGCACGCAGGGTCAGATCACTGATATGGCGATCCACCTGAAGCGCCTTGAGATCATCAAGAAGCGCATGAACAAGATCCTGTCCGAAAATACCGGCAAGCCGGTTGAGACCGTGACGGCTGACTGCGAGCGCGATAACTTCATGACCGCGGACGAGGCGGTTGCATACGGCCTGATCGACAAGGTATTCGATAAGCACTAAGGCAATTCTGCATTGTCGTAATTGTAATTTTTTCGTAGTATAGAGGTGGCATATGCCAAGTTATGATGATGGAAAAGAACTGAAATGCTCGTTCTGCGGCAAGCCGCAGAGCCGCGTGCGCAAGCTGATCGCAGGACCGAACGTGTATATCTGCGATGAGTGTATCGGCGTATGCACCAGCATTCTGGATGACGAGCTGGATCTCATGCCGGAGTACGAGCCGCAGAGCCATGCACTCGTAAAGCCCGAGCACCTGCCGACGCCGCAGGAGCTGAAAAAAGTGCTCGATGAGTACGTTATCGGTCAGGATCGTGCGAAGATTGCCCTTTCGGTTGCGGTTTACAACCACTACAAGCGCATCTACCATCCGGAGACCGAGGTAGAGCTGCAGAAGTCCAACATCCTGATGCTGGGTCCGTCCGGCTCGGGCAAGACGCTGCTGGCGCAGACGCTGGCCAAGACACTGCAGGTTCCGTTCGCAATCGCGGACGCGACCACACTGACCGAGGCCGGTTACGTCGGTGAGGATGTCGAAAACATCCTGCTGCGACTGATTCAGGCGGCGGACTTTGATGTGGAGCTGGCAGAGCACGGCATTATCTACGTCGATGAGATCGACAAGATTGCCCGCAAGAGCGAAAACCCGTCCATCACCCGCGATGTTTCGGGTGAGGGCGTACAGCAGGCACTGCTGAAAATGCTCGAGGGCACGGTTGCCAACGTACCGCCGCAGGGCGGACGCAAGCATCCGCATCAGGAGTTCATTCAGATCGACACGACCAATATTCTGTTTATCTGCGGCGGTGCATTCGACGGTATCGAGGGTATCATCCAGAAGCGCACCGGTAAGCAGGGTATGGGCTTCGGTTCTGAGGTAAAGGGAAAGGAAGACGAGCAGACTGACCGTCTGCTGGCCAAGATCGAGCCGCATGACCTGATGAAGTTCGGCCTGATCCCCGAGCTGATCGGCCGTCTGCCGGCCATCGTTTCGCTCGATACGCTGGATAAGGACGCACTCGTCCGCATCCTGCAGGAGCCGAAGAACGCACTGGTCAAGCAGTACGAAACGCTGTTCGCAATGGACGGCGTAGAGCTGAAGTTCCAGCCGGAGGCGCTGGAGCGTGTGGCTGAGGTCGCACTCGAGCGCAAAACGGGTGCCCGCGGTCTGCGCGGCGTGCTGGAGAACGTGATGACCGACATCATGTTCCGCATTCCGTCCGACGAGACCGTCTGCCGCGTGGAGATCACGCCGGGCGTTGTGGACGGTACCGGTGAGCCGGTTGTCGAACACGGCGAACGCACGGCTGTTCCGGCGGAAAAGAAGCCGCCGAAAAAGGCTTCGCGCAGAAAGCCGACCAAGAGCGCATAATCAATCAAAACCAATACGGGCGGGGAACGAGATTCCCGCCCGTATTTTTAACGTTCAACGCCTTTACAAACCCCGGAAGATATACTATACTGAAACTAATAGACAATTTTCCGTGCAAGGAGAAACGAACATATGACAGAGCTTAACGGAATCGTCCTCAGCCGCCTGCCGGTGCTGCCGCTGCGCGGACTGACGGCGTTCCCTAATATGATCGTCCACTTTGATGTGGGCAGAATGATGTCGATTCGCGCACTGGAAGCGGCGATGAAGAACGGCCAGACCATCTTCCTGACCGCGCAGCGCGAACTGAAAACCGATACGCCGACGCCGAGCGACCTGTACCAGATCGGCACGATCTGCCAGATTCGCCAGATCCTGCGTCTGCCGGGCGATAATATCCGCGTGCTGGTCGAGGGCAAGACCCGTGCGCTCGCGCACAACTTTATCGCCGCCGAAAAGGACGAGGACTGCATGTATGCCGAGGTTGAGGAACTCGAGGACTACGTTTACGGCGTGACCGAACGCCGCGCGCAGGCACTCGTGCGCACCGCGCAGGAGCGCTTCAGCGAGTACGCACAGTATGCGTCCCGCCTGTCGCCCGATGTGGAGCTGACCGTAGCCGAGGGCGGCGATCCGGGCTATCTGGCAGACTATATCGCCCAGAATATTCCGGTCGATGTGGCAGCCAAGCAGGAAATCCTCGAAGAGCTTGGCATTACCCGCCGTCTGGTGATGGTGATCCGCATGCTCGGTGAGGAGACCGAGGTTCTCAAGATCGAAAACGAGATTCAGGACGAACTTAAGACCCAGATCGACAAAAACCAGAAGGAATACTATCTGCGCGAGCAGATCAAGGTCATTCAGACCGAGCTCGGCGAGCAGGACGTAGCCGCAGAAGCGGAAAGCTACCGCGCGCGCGTGCTCGACCTCAAGCTGCCGAAGGAGTGCGAGGACAAGCTCATCCGTGAGGTGGACCGCTTTGCCAAGCTGAGCGGCTCGACGGCTGAGCAGGGTGTCGTGCGTACTTATCTGGATACCGTGCTCGACCTGCCGTGGAATAAGAAGAGCGAGGAACGTCATGATCTGGCGGAAGCGCAGGCGATCCTCGACCGCGACCACTATGGCATGGAGAAGGTCAAGGAACGCATTATGGAGTTCCTTGCTGTCAAGAGCCTTGCGCCCGACCTCAAGGGACAGGTGCTGTGTCTGGTCGGCCCTCCGGGTGTCGGCAAGACCTCGATTGCCAAGTCCGTTGCAGAGGCCATGGGCCGCAATTACACGCGCATGAGCCTCGGTGGTGTGCGTGACGAGGCGGATATCCGCGGTCACCGCAAGACCTACATCGGCGCAATGCCCGGCCGTATTATGGATGCGCTGCGCCGTGCCGGTACGTCCAACCCGCTCATCCTGCTCGACGAGATCGACAAGATGGGCAACGACTTCCGCGGCGATCCGGCATCGGCGATGCTCGAAGTGCTGGACACCGAGCAGAATGTTGCCTTCCGCGACCACTACATTGAACTGCCGTTTGATCTGTCCGACGTGGTGTTCCTGACGACTGCGAACGATCTTTCGACCGTTCCGCGTCCGCTGCTCGACCGTATGGAGGTTATCGAGCTGCCGTCCTACACGGCGGAGGAAAAGCGCCTGATCGCACGCCGTCACCTGCTGTCCAAGCAGATGAAGAAGCACGGCCTGAGCGAAAATCAGCTGATCGTGGACGATGAAACGCTTGATGCGATCATCAGCGGCTACACCCGCGAAGCAGGCGTGCGCCGTCTTGAGCAGGTGCTGGCGAAGCTTTGCCGCAAGGCGGCAAAGCATATCGCGGATGGCGACGAAAGCCTGACGGCTACCAGGGAGAATCTCGAGGAGCTGCTCGGCACGGCGACCTTCAAGGACGATCTGGTCAGCAAGAAGGACGAGGTCGGCATTGTAAACGGTCTCGCGTGGACGAGTGTCGGCGGTGAAATGCTTGAGGTTGAGGTGGCAGTCGTGCCGGGCACCGGCAAGATCGAAATCACTGGCAATCTCGGCACGGTCATGCAGGAGAGCGCAAAGGCGGCTGTGACGTTCGTGCGCTCCAAGGCAGAGGCACTGAACATCGACCCGATGTTCTATAAGGACAACGATCTGCACATTCACTTCCCGGAGGCAGCGATTCCGAAGGACGGCCCGTCCGCAGGCGTGACGATCACCACGGCGCTGATTTCGGCATTGACCGGCGCGCCGGTTCGTCACGAGGTTGCCATGACCGGCGAGGTAACGCTGCGCGGCCGCGTGCTGCCAATCGGCGGTCTGCGCGAGAAAACCATGGCGGCGTATCGCGCGGGTATCAAGACCGTGTGCATTCCGAAGGACAACGAGAGCGACTTGAAGGACATCGTGCCGGTCGTTCGGGAAAACATCAACTTTGTCATTGCGGAGCACATGGACACGGTGGTGGAGACCGCGATCGACTTTTCGCGCCGTCCCAAGCAGAAAAAACGCAAGTCCGCCCCAATAAAGCGTGCAGCGGACACGGCATCGACAACGGTGGTACAATAATATGGAAATGAAGAAACCGAATTTGCATAACGCGGAATTTCTGCGCTCGGCGGTCAAGGAAAGCGATTTTCCGCACGACCCGCTGCCGCAGATCGTGTTTGCGGGCAAATCCAACGTGGGTAAAAGCTCGGTCATCAACAAGCTGCTGAACCGCAAGAACTTTGCGCGTGTCAGCGCACAGCCGGGCAAGACCATTCACATCAACTATTTCACGATCGACAAGGCAATGTATCTGGTCGATCTTCCGGGCTACGGCTACGCGCGCGTTTCCAAGGCTGAGCAGCAGCGGTGGGGTGCTCTGATGGAGACCTACTTTGCAATGGATCTGCTGACGCTGGGTATCCAGATCGTGGACATTCGTCACAAGCCGACGCGCGACGATATGACGATGGCGGAGTGGTTCCGCGCATCCGGAAAACCGTGGGTGATTATCGCTAACAAGCTGGATAAAATTAAGAAGAGCCAGCTTGAGGGCAATATTGCGGAGATTCGTCAGACATTGCTGTTGCCGGAGGAAGTGCCGGTCATTCCGTTCTCGGCAGAGAAGGGATTCGGTCGTGATGAGGTGCTTGACCTGATTTTCGAGCACGTTTGCGGAAAGGAAGAGGCATAAATGGATTTTTTCCGCCGTTTTATGGCAGGCCGCTACGGCAGCGACCCGCTCAATAACGCGCTGCTCATTCTCGGCATTGCGCTCATTATCGTGGCGCGCATTCTCGGCTGGGCGTGGATGAACGTATTCATTCTTGCACTGCTGTGCCTGTGCTACTTCCGCATGTTCTCGCGCAATATTCAGGCGCGGTATGCGGAGAATGAAAAGTTTATGAGATGGTGGCGTCCGGTATCGAACAGGATTCGTGGTGCACAGGGCCGTTTCGCTGACCGTAAGACACACTGCTATTTCAAGTGTCCGGAGTGCGGTCAGCGCCTGCGCGTGCCAAAGGGCAAGGGAAAGATTATGATTACCTGCCCGCATTGTCACACCAAATTCGACCGAAAGACCTGAAATTAACTGTTGATTACTGTTCAATTTACAAAGCGGCTGTGCATTAAAAATTGCACAGCCGTTTTGTTACGGTTTCACGGCTAAATCACCAAAATTATCCTTGCTTTTTCTTGCATGTGTTGTATAATAAAGATAGAAAATAGAGCAGGGGTGAGTCCGATGGATATTGATCAGCTGATTGGAAAGTTTTACAACAGATTAAAGAAAGCCGATATTGCCGGCACGGAAGGCAAGGTTGCGGTGCAGTTTAATCTTACGGGCAAGATTACAGGTGTGTTCTACATCGAAATCCTGAACGGCAATGTGTCCGTTATGCCGTATGAGTATATTGACCACGATGCAATCGTTTCCGGGTCGATGACGAATCTGGAGAAGGTGCTTACCGGCAAGCTGGTTCCGCAGGTTGCTATCGCTGAGGGAAAAATCAAGGTTGAAGGCAATGTGGATAAGGTTATGCTGCTGGCAGAACTGATGAAGTAATGATGCAAAGCTGCATAGAGGAAGACCCGCCGTACTTTCAGGCGGGTCTTTTATGTAAAAGCATCCAAAGCGGTACATGCTGTAGTTATACAAGGAGAAATGCTCAAAAATGAATAAAAAACAGAAAAAAGCCAAATTGACACTGGATATTATTGCGTGCGCGTTGTCAGCGGTCAGCGCAGGACTGTCGATTGCGGCGTTTGTAATCAGTCTTGTGCGGAGAAATGAGAAATAAATGTCGAACAGAGACGAAAAAACTCTTGACATTCGCTGTCGGATTTGGTATGTTATTAAAGCTGTCTCTCAGAGACGAGCGCAAAACCGAAAAGTTTGGTTTAGAACCGATTGAGGTTCTGAAAAAGAATTTGAAAAAAGTTCTTGACAAACGCTTCTGGTTTTGATATACTAAATAAGCTGTTGATGAGCGATTGAGAACGACGAAAAGTTGTGAAAACTCTTTAAAAACAGCAGATTGCACCTTGTAAATTAAACAACGATGTGCTTAA